>JBCAXC010000416.1:0-2625 GCA_038534255.1 Pseudomonadota bacterium | reverse complement strand
GCGATCTTCCTCATCATCAAGGCGTTCAACGCGGCGAAGCAGCAGATGATGGAAGAAGAAAAAGCGGCTCCGACCGAACCGCCGGAAGACATTTTGCTGCTGCGTGAGATCCGCGACAGCATCAAGGCGCAAAACTAGTCTGCGACGCGCAGCGCCGAGCGTGGCTTTTTAGTCGGGCGGCCCTTCGCGGGGCGCCCGTTGGTTTTTCTGGAGCTAGCCGCGCCCGATCAGCGGCATGCTGGATGCCATAACCGTCATGAACTGAACGTTCGCAGAGAGCGGCAGGTTCGCCATGTGCGCGACGGCATCGCCGACGATCCTTGCGTCGATGACCGGCTCAGCGGCAATCCGCCCGTCAGCTTGCGGCACCCCTTTCTCGATCTGCATGGTGATTTCGGTTGCGGCGTTGCCGACATCGATCTGGCCGCATGCGATGTCGAACTGGCGGCCATCCAGCGAGATCGTCTTGGTGAGCCCGGTCATGGCGTGTTTGGTCGCCGTGTAGGGGGCTGATCCGGGACGGGGGACGTGTGCGGATACGGACCCATTGTTGATGATCCGCCCGCCTTGCGGAGATTGTCGCCGCATGAGCGCGAAGGCACCGCGCGCGCAGAGGAATGCGCCCGTCAGGTTGACGTCGACGATCGCGCGCCAGTCAGCCGGTGCAATCTCGTCGATGGTGGCGCTGGTGAGCCCGAGGCCTGCGTTGTTGAACAGCAGATCCAGACGGCCGCACTCTGTCTCGATCCGCGCGAAGAGTTGGTCGACCGCTGCGTCGTCGGCAACGTCGCAAGGGTGCGTCAGTGGTGCCTGAGACGACTGCTGGTGATCGGCTGAAGCAAGGATATCTGCCACTTCTGCCAAACGCGCTTTGCGACGGCCGACAAGGATCACGCGCCAGCCCGCTTCGTGGAGTGCGATTGCCGTCGCGCGCCCGATGCCGGTGCCGGCGCCGGTGATGAGTGCGGTCTTTGGTGTCGTATCGGCGGGAGATGAGGGCGTATCAGTCATGGGGCACTCGCGACGGGTTGCGCTGTGCCATCTCTGTGCGCTGTACCGCCCGCGGGATCAATCGCCCGCGTCAGCCGCGGTGTTGCTGCGCGCCAATGACGACTTGAGCGTCGGGAGTGGAGGGATCTCGCTCGGCGGCGGCTGGATGATCAGTCGGCCGGTGTCGAAGTCGCTCAGATCCACGGTCGGGCCGAGGTTTGCGCGGGCGGTCTGGCAAGTCCAGTCCTTGCCCCATTCTTTCGCGGCGGTCTGGAACATCCGTCTGCCTGCGCGGAACTGCGCTGCACGTCGCAAGCGCCGCGTGGTCGGGCGGTCGAGTTGCATGTCACCGCAGGCTTTGGTCGCCTCGAATGCGTAGCCCGCGTCTTCAAGCGTCGGGATCAAATCGTTGGCCGAGGCCGATAGCGCTCCCACACAGACGGCTGCGGCACCGACGATCGCCGTCACGTGAGGTGCCAATGCAAACCTGAACCTGGGGTACTGCGGCACTGGATGACTCATGGTGTCGGCGGCGGGCGCGAAGCCCTTTGGTCTTCTAAGGGTCGTTGTCCAGCAAGGACCGTTCCGGTTGAGCAAGGACCGTACCGGTTGGCAAAGGGGCGGTGCAACGATCCTGCGGTGATGTCCCAGTCGTTTGGCGCTTTGGTGGCGCGTGCGTGCCATCAGCGTCCATGCAATTGTGCGGTTGCGGTTCCGCGGCGTATCTGCGTATATCCGCGCCGGTGTTGGTGGTTCTGCCCCAGCGCTCCAAAACCGCTGCCCGAGGCCCGGCGTCTCTCTCGCGACGTCACAAAAGACCGCAGACCTCTGCGGCGCCACAGGGCGCGAACGAAAATGAGAAGGTGAATTCATGTACGCGGTCATCAAGACCGGTGGCAAACAGTATCGTGTTGCTGCTGACGACGTTCTGAAAATTGAAAAAGTGTCCGGCGAAGTCGGCGAGGTGATTTCCTTTGCTGACGTGCTCATGGTTGGTGGCGACAGCCCGACCGTCGGGACGCCAATGGTCGACGGCGCAACCGTTGCCGCCGAAGTCCTCGAACAGGGCCGGGCACGCAAGATCCTCGTGTTCAAGAAAAAGCGGCGCCAGAACTATCGCCGCAAGAAAGGCCATCGTCAGGAACAGACCACCATCCGCATCACTGATATCTCGATGGGTGGAAAGTCGCTGGCGTCCGGATCAGCTGCGAAAGCGAGCGCACCGTCACCGGCGCCTGAAAGCGCCGAGCTGCCGAAGCTCTTTGATGCGCCTGACGGACCGGCTGACGACCTCACACAGATCAGCGGTGTTGGGCCAGTGATTGTCGAGAAGCTCAACAAGATGGGCATCACGCAGTTTTCGCAGGTGGCCGGTCTGAGCGATGACGAGGTCGAGACGATTGATGGCGCGCTCAACTTCAAGGGCCGTATCGCGCGCGAGAACTGGATCGACCAGGCCAAGGATCTTGCGAAGGGTGGCGACGCCTGATCGTCCGCTGCAGCACATAGCCCCGCGCGCCCAATGCTGGCAGCGCATGGAAGAAAAGGAAATTTGAGATGGCACACAAAAAAGCCGGTGGCTCATCACGTAACGGTCGCGACAGCGCAGGCCGACGTCTCGGTGTGAAAAAGTTC
>JBCAXC010000415.1:0-2639 GCA_038534255.1 Pseudomonadota bacterium | reverse complement strand
GTGAGTCCGGATTTCGAACTGCTCGCGGCTCTTCTTGTTGACGTGTGGGCTCCGGTTGACCGTGAAGCGCTCAATACGCGTCGGCAGCGGGATTGGTCCCTTGACCTCAGCGCCGGTGCGCTTGGCCGTTGAGACGATTTCCTTCGCCGACAAGTCGAGCGCGCGGTGGTCAAAGGCTTTCAGCCGAATTCTGATGCTTTGTCGTTCCATGGGTCCTGGTCCGTCCGCACAAAAATCGCGGCAAACCACGCACAATAGCTCTCGAAAAGAGCGCGCGTGGCACCGCGAAAAACTAGATTGTCAGTTCGAAGGGAAGCGTTTGCCCCAAAAGAGGCACAGCCGACCCGGCGAAAGCGAGGGTTTATGCCTCTGATCGCGCGGCGTCAACCGGGAGGGCGCAGGATTTCCGCATTTCGCACGCCCGCAGGGCGGGCTCCAATAGCGCCTGCGGACGTTGACGTGTTTTCGGCGTTCAAAAAGGTGCGGATCCTGGCTTGCTCGGGCAAAAGAACCATGATGCCACTTTCATCTGCAACGGCGTTCGAATACGCGGAGATCTCCGTGGCACCAAGACCGACATCAAGAAACCGAACATCGCTGAATGCGATCTCGTCAACATCAGACGAATATACTCTTAGCGATTTCGATTCCGGTACTGCGACCAGGATGTGCGTCTGTCCATTCGCCACGACTACGCCGATATCTGTCGGTGCCGGCCCGGTCCACACGATCTCCTCGGCAAGTGCAAACCCGTCGATCGCATTGAAGAGTGCTGGGTTGCGCGGGTTCTGCTCGTAAACCTGAAGGATGTGCCCGCCTTCTCCGTCCGTTAGGAGAAGAACGAAAATCAGACCTCCGGAGAACGAAAAGCTCTCGAAGTCGACGACCGTGAGAGACTTGGAGGAGTTGATCGTCAGCGGTTCATCGGCGAGTTGCAGGTATGATCCATCCGACAGTTCGAGAAAAACGGCGTAGGATAAGGCGTCGACATCGACGGCAACTATGTCCGCCTGTGCGCCGGTCGGATCAATGTTGACCACCTCAAACTCGCAGAACGAGCCCGTGGGCGTGACTTCGACCTTTTCGCCGAACTTGCCGATTGTATCGGCGGTGTCGCCATTCCTCCAGTAGGACAACCCGGCACCACGTTCTGCTACGACAAGCTCTGGAGCGTTGAGAAGAGCAACGTCGGTGCTGAACACCAAGCTTGACTGGACCGCGCAAGGAGCAGTTGCATCAAGAGTAACTGACACTTCGTATGAAGCCGGCTCGCCGCCGGTATCGGTAAGCACGCGCACAGTATTCGCGTCCTCAAATGTGAAAGCGAAATCATTACCGAACATCCGGTCAAAGTCGGCCGGATCGATATCGCTTCGGCTTGAGAACGATACGCCGTCTATTGACAGGCTGCTCAAGGGTGCCACCGCCCCATCCAGTTCGATCTGGGAATGCGCGAAGGCAGCCGTCCCGTCCGGTTCGCTTGTGATGCCAACGAAAACGAGCTCCGCTGCAGCGCCGCCCCTCGGGAAGCTGAGCGCGGTCTTGAAGGGATTCCGAACGGCGACTTCTAGCGAACCAGAAACAAACGCGCTGGTCGCCGGTTCCAGGATGTCGTTTCGGACAGGAACCTCGACTGTCCGCACGACACTCGTCTCTCCGTCCGACACCGTCACCTCGAACGTCATCACGCCGTCATCGTCAACTTCAGGAGATGAGAAGGCGAAGACACCTGCAACCGCGTTAGGGTCGTCGACCGAAGTGGCGTCCGGCCCCGAAACCTGTGTGACGGAGAAGGTCAACGGATCGCCATCGGCGTCTGTCGAGCCGGATGCGTCGATGACAAAGGGCTGTCCCTCATCGGGTGCGGCCGTGTCGAGATCGATCACGATTATCGGCGCAGCATTGGTCGGCGCTGGCGTTGGCGCGGGGGCCGTGGGTTGCGGCGCAGTCGATCCTCCACCTCCCCCGCCGGAGCAGGCCGCAAGACCGAGTGCCATGACGCAAACGACCATCCGGGGTGTTGCAGCGAACAGCCGCCTCTTCAACAAGCCCATCCTATTACCCTCGTATTCTTTAGTATTAAATGTGAGCCTTCACACATATTTCCGGCCATTCAACCGGTTTCTCCCAGTTCGATATGCGAGATTTGCGCCATCTCGCGTCCGGTGTACGCTTTCCGGATCGGTTCGCTTCTCAAAGGTGCCCCATGGCCCGTATTCCCTATGCGGACAGTGACGCGCTGGACGCCGAGACGCGTGACCTGCTGTCCAAGCTCGCACCGCTCAATATCTTCCGGATGATGGCGCATGGGGGCCATCTGATGCGGCCCTTTGTAGACCTTGGCGGGGCGTTTCTGTTCGGCGGCACGCTCGATCCGGTGACGCGGGAATGCGCGATCCTGCGGGTCGGGTATCTCTCAGACGCAGGCTACGAAACCGCACAACACGAGAAGATCGGCCGCGATGTCGGGATGGACGATGCGCTGATCGAGGCGGTGAAGGCCGGGCCCGGCGCCTCCGGGCTGACGCATGAGCAACAGATAACGCTGGCCTTCGTGGATGATCTCGTGGCGAACGCGAAAGCGGGCGATGCCACGTTTCGGCCTGTGCTCGAGCATTTTGGCGCGAGCACGACGCAGG
>JBCAXC010000414.1:0-2661 GCA_038534255.1 Pseudomonadota bacterium | reverse complement strand
CGGAAAAAATCGCCGTGCTCCGCTCGATCCTCATCGGCTTTTTCTGCGGCATTCTGCCAGGCATCGGCGCGACGCTCGCGGCCTTCATGAGCTATGGCGAAGCGGTGCGCTGGTCAAAAAACAAGCAGGAGTTCGGCCGCGGCAAGCTTGAAGGCGTCCTCTCGTCAGAGACCGCGAACAACGCCGCGACGGGTGCCGCCATGATCCCGCTGCTCGCACTCGGACTGCCAGGCGGCGCACTCACGGCGATCATGGTCGCCGCTTTCGAGATGCACGATCTCGAAGCCGGACCACTCGTCTTCTACAATTCACCTGAGCTGATCTGGGTGGTTTTCGCCGCCATGTTCTGGGCGAACCTCTGTATCCTCTTCATCGGGCTCCTCGAGACGAAAACGATCCTCTACCTGCTTAAGATCCCGTTCCAGTTCCTTGCACCGCTCATCCTGCTGCTTGCCAGCGTCGGCGCGTTCCTGACCCGCGGCCTCGTGCTCGATGTCATGGTCATGTTTGCCGCTGGCATCGTCGGCTTCCTGTTGCGTCGATCCGGCTACTCAATGGCGGGCCTCGTGCTCGGCGTCATCCTTGGCAAGGTCGGCGAGCGCAACTTCGCGCAAGGGATGCAGATGATGTTCTTCGATCCGATCTTCGGCGATCGCGGATACTTCGGCCGATGGGCTCCGATCCCGCTACCGTTCGACGGGCAGATCTCGCTGCCGATCGGTGCACTTCTGCTTGCCGGCGGTCTCATAACTCTTGCCGTCAGCATCACCTCTGCCCTGCGGATGAAATCCACCGCGCGGTAGGTGCGCGGACGCAACGCAAACTGGGGCGGCGGCGACAGGTGGGCTCACAACCCGCCAAATCGCCGTGCCGCGACCTAGGCCCTGGCACAATCACGCGCCGGCCTGAAACAAAACCGTCGCATCCAATGCGCGCCACCGTGTCAGGTGTCAGTCTTGGACAAAGCCAACTCAACTGGCCACCACGGCTAAACATACTGGCCAGAAGCCCTGTCTCGACCGGTCCCGGACTGAGCACCGATATCGTCACACCCGCGCCGCTCACCTCCGGACCGAGCGACAGGCCAAGCGAGACGAGGTGTCCCTTCGTGCTGCCATACGCAGCAATGAAGGGCACAGGCCCATGACCGCTGACAGATGTGACGGACAACATCCCTCCACGTCCGCGTGCAACCATGTCCGGCATTGTTGACGAGGATCTCAACCTCGCAGCCCTGCGCCGCAAGCGCCGTGAGAACACTCGCGCATCCGCCCTCCGACGCGAGATCGACGGAATGCGTGAACACCCGCACGCCTGTACGCTGCAAAATCTCAAGGGCCGCTGACGACAGTCGCTCTTCATCGCGGGCAACCAGAAAGATGTCGTGACCGTTGTCGGGAAATTCGAACGCAAGCGCTTTCCCGATACCCGACGATCCACCAGTTACAAGAACGACAGAGCACCCGGTCTCAGCAGGGGCATCGGGCACCAAGTTAACCGGCTTCCATCCAACCACCCCGCATCACGCACGAAAAAAGGGCACCCAACTGGATGCCCTCTCCTCTCTCCCCCGAGACTTGCGACAGCGCCGCCGTCGCAAGCGATCACTAGCGTCTCATCAGGCTGCAACCACGTTCAGTGGTGCTGCCTTGTCGACGCCCGCGTCCGTGTTCGCCTCGCCGCTGAGACGAATACCGATGTAGCGAATGCGTCCGGCGATCTTGGCCTTGTCGACGCCGAGCTCACCGAACTGACGCCCGAACATCGGCAGAGCCATCGGCTCTTTCGAAAGCTCATCGCACCACGCGCAGTAGTCTTCATAGAGCGCCGTCGCGGTCAGGCTGCATCCTTCAGCCGCATCAACACGGTCACGGTAGAACCGCTCCACGTCGTTATCCGGGACTGCAGACATCTTCGGTGCAGCAGCCGCAACGGCAGCAGCTGTCGCCGCAGGCATAATGACAGGTGCCGGGCTCTCCTGAGCAGGAAGCTCTGCAGGAAGGCCACGATTGTCGTTGGCGATCTCACGCGTCCGGGTCCGTGGCCGCGCGGTCGGCACCAGCATCCGGTCTGCATAGATGTTCCACTGCGAGAACACGACGTAGAACCCGAGTGCCGAGCCAAACTCGACAAGCAATGCCATCAGGACAATCAGCCCCATCTGCACCAGCGACTCATCCTGGCCGATCAACTTGCCCAGAAAGTGAGACTGCGGGTCTGCAAGCGTTGCAGCCGTGACCCCGCGTGGAGCAGCTGCGAGCTGTGTCTTGAGATCCCCGATACGGCTCTCGATTTTCGCAGCCTCACGACCGGCCGCCGCTTCAGCGGAAAGCCCGTGATAGGTCTGACAGAACGAGATGCTTTTCGCGGCCGTTGCGTCGGTGCAGCCCGCGGAGGAACGCCAGCGACGGTTCTGCTCCATCTGACGCATTTCCGCCGCGACGGTTGCCGCAGGGCGATGCTGCGGGATCCAGCTCAAGCGCTCGCGCTGGCGCGCCATCTCCGTGCGGATGTCGGCATAGGCCACCGCCTGCGACTGGCGTTCGCTTGCCGTGTCTTTGCGGTTCATCGCCGAGAACCCAAGCGCGGACGTCAGCGAGAATGCGAGGCAAATGCCCCACAGCGTTCCCCCGGCAAGCACCTGGCTCCAGCTCTTTTGAC
>JBCAXC010000413.1:0-2673 GCA_038534255.1 Pseudomonadota bacterium | reverse complement strand
CGACGGAAGGCGCCGCCGTCGGTGTTCTCGCCGCGCTGTTTTTCGGCTGGGTGCTGCAGCGCGATCTCAACGCAGGATGTAGGCTTGCTGCCTTCTTGGGCTCTCGTTATGCACGAGTCCTGAAACGCGAGAGGTGTAGTAGTCCACGCGGACGATACGGTTCCGGGGCTGGAGAACCCTGCTCGCCATTGATCGCAGATCGAGCCATCGCAGGTCAGGGCGGCGCTTCAGACATCGATAGTAGAGATTGAACCCGTCGGCGTAGACTATAGTCCGCAAAACACCCAGTCCCATAAAGCGAACGGTCGCGAGAGCGTTTGCTCCGCGACCGTTCGGGCTCGTGGCACGCCACGAGTGGGTACACTTGTGACGTACGTTCCAATGATGAAGTTTTCAAGAAGAGACAGCAGGCGGCAGCAATGCCAACAAAATCTGTGAGTCTTCCCAGCACCAGATTAAAGAACCCGAATCATGGAAAGCTTAGCACACCGGTCGGGGCACGCGCCTCCTCAGCAGTCGCTCTTGCTGCTGCCAGCTATGGCGAGGGGGCGGCCGTTGACGAAGACGTTGCTTGCGCCGCTGGTGACGATGTTGCCGCAAGCGTCGCGGTCGCCAACTCGCAGGGCTGGTTTGCCGTTGATGAACACGGTGCTGGAGCCTTCGACTATCGGAGCCGTCGGAGACTTCCCACCCGGCGTTTTGCTGTCACCGCTGCGGGCGACCGGTTTGCCGTCTACCGTGACGTTGGCGGACCCTCCCGTCACCACGTCGGCGGCGCGAGTTAGTGGGGCAGACGTCGTGAGGAAGATGACGACGAGTGTCGCGAGCGCTCGGTTCGTTCTGGGGTATCGGGTCATTTCTATTACTCCCACGCCCTGTCTCACTTCAGAGCGCTCACTGTCGCCCGGCGGGTGTTGCCGGACGATGAATGGAACGGCCAGATGCGGTGCCGCCGCCCCTCGTGTTTACCCTCATGACGGTCGCACCACTAGCACTCTGCAAATTTGAGTGCCAAATCTCTTGACGCCCAACAGTCGCCCCCCTATGTGAGCGACAGTCGCGGGCTGGCACTCAATCAAGTCGCCTGCCAGCAGACCTCGGGGCGCCATTATCTGGCGCCCAAACATCTGACATTCCCTATCTGGAGACGACTTCATGAAGTTCCGTCCATTGCATGACCGTGTCGTTGTGCGCCGCGTCGAGGAAGACACCAAGACAGCCGGCGGCATCATCATCCCGGACACCGCAACCGAAAAGCCCCAGCAGGGCGAAGTGATCGCCGTCGGCCCCGGCGCGCACGGCGACGACAACGAGCGCGTCGAGCTCGACGTCAAGGCTGGCGACAAGGTCCTGTTCGGCAAGTGGTCCGGCACGGAAGTCAAGATCGACGGCGAAGAGCTGCTGATCATGAAAGAGTCCGACATCATGGGTGTGCTGCAGTAAGCGGCATGAAATGCCGACGCCCTTGCGCCGGCTTTTTTGTTGCCCTCCCGCGGGCGTTCGCCCCGCGCACCCCCTGACATTGAAATTCAAGAGGAGCCAGTTCCATGGCTAAAGACGTCAAATTTTCCTCCGACGCACGCGACAAGATGCTTCGCGGCGTCGACACGCTTGCCAATGCCGTGAAGGTCACGCTCGGCCCGAAAGGCCGCAACGTCATCATCGACAAGTCGTTCGGCGCACCGCGCACGACCAAGGACGGCGTGACCGTCGCGAAAGAAATCGAGCTTGAGGACAAGTTCGAGAACATGGGCGCACAGATGGTGCGTGAAGTCGCCTCGAAGACGAACGACGTGGCGGGTGACGGCACGACAACTGCCACCGTTCTGGCCCAGGGCATCGTCCGCGAAGGCCTCAAGTCGGTCGCTGCGGGCATGAACCCGATGGACCTCAAGCGCGGCATCGACGCGGCTGTGAAGGACGTGGTTGCGTCGATCATGGCGTCTGCGAAGAAGGTCAAGTCGTCGGAAGAAGTGGCGCAGGTCGGCACGATCTCCGCGAACGGCGACAAGGAAGTTGGCGACATGATCGCGGAAGCGATGCAGAAAGTCGGCAACGAAGGTGTCATCACCGTCGAGGAAGCCAAGTCGCTCGCGACCGAACTCGATGTCGTCGAGGGCATGCAGTTCGACCGCGGTTATCTCTCACCGTACTTCATCACGAACGCGGACAAGATGATCGCGGAACTGGATGACCCGTACATCCTGATCCATGAGAAGAAGCTCTCGAACCTGCAGGCAATGCTGCCGATCCTCGAAGCTGTCGTTCAGTCTTCGCGTCCACTGCTGATCATCGCCGAAGACGTTGAAGGCGAAGCGCTTGCGACCCTCGTCGTGAACAAGCTGCGCGGCGGACTGAAAATTGCTGCCGTCAAGGCACCTGGCTTCGGCGATCGTCGCAAGGCGATGCTGCAGGACCTCGCGATCCTCACCGGCGGCGAAGTCATCTCGGAAGATCTCGGCATCAAGCTCGAGAACGTGGCGCTCGACATGCTCGGCACAGCCAAGCGCGTTTCGATCACGAAAGACGAGACGACGGTTGTCGACGGCGCTGGCGCGAAGAAAGACATCGAAGCTCGCGTTGCGCAGATCAAGGCGCAGATCGAGGAAACCTCGTCGGACTACGACCGTGAGAAGCTGCAGGAGCGTCTCGCGAAACTGGCCGGTGGCGTTG
>JBCAXC010000412.1:0-2680 GCA_038534255.1 Pseudomonadota bacterium | reverse complement strand
GCTGTTCTTTGCGGCGGGCTCCATCTACACCGCCGCCCACCTGACCGAGATCCCTCAGCTTCGCGGGATCGGCCGGCGGATGCCCTGGACGATGACGGCGTTTGCCATCGGGGCGGTATCCATGATCGGGCTGCCGCCGACCGCCGGGTTCCTCGGAAAGTGGTTCATGTTGTCGGGGGCCGCCTCGACAGGGCAATGGCTCGCCGTCGCGGTCATCTGCCTATCTACGGTTCTCAATGCGGCCTATTTCCTCCCGATTGTGCACAGCGCGTTTCTGCAAGCGCCGGCTGACCGGGTCGCGGATGGTGCCGGCGTTGCTGATGATCCGCCGCACGACGAGGCACCCCATGGTGAAGCGCCGTGGCCCATCGTGCTTGCGCTCAGCATCACGGCTGCGCTGACGCTTATCTTGTTTTTCTTTCCCGATGTGCCGCTCGAGCTCGCGCAACAGATGTTGAAGGGGGGCGCGCCATGACCCGGGAGGCGCAGGGGCCTACTGCGGGTCGCAACCTGATCGATGGAACGCCGGTGCCACGGGCGGCCAGTGATGAGCCTACGCACTGGCTGGTCACGCCGCTTACTGTGCGGCAACTCTGGATTGGCTCGATTGTCGTGCTTGCGCTGACGGTGCTTGGCGATCTGTTCGTGACGCACCACACGTCGTTCGGTGTCGATGGCACGTTCGGCTTCGGTGCCTGGTTCGGGTTCGGCGCATGCGTAGCACTCGTGCTCGGGTCCAAGCTTGTCGGGAAGGTGCTGAAGCGGCCGGATACATATTATGGCGCCGAAGGCCCAGCGGGTGATCGCCATGGCGAGTGACGTGGCAGCGCAAGGGGCCGTCGCGCCATCGGTCGTCAGCGCATTTCCAACTGCGGGGCTCGATGGCTGGATGAGCCTTCCGCCGGGGCTGTTGCTCATCGCGGTCGGCCTGCTGTTGCCGTTCGTGCCTGCCGCTGTCCGCCGCATTCTTCTTATTGCGGCGCCGCTTGTGACGGTCGTGTTCGTCCTTGGTGTTGGGGACGGGGTGCAACTGCGACTGCCCTGGCTCGGTTTTGAGTTGGAGCCTGTGAAGGGGGATAATCTCTCCCGTCTTTTCGGTCTCGTGTTTGCCGGGATGGCGACGGTTGGCGGGCTCTTCGCATTCGCGCAACGCAACGCCTTTGAGCTCGGCGCCGCGTATGTTTATGCGGGCAGTGCTATCTGCGCGGTGTTCGCGGGCGATCTCATTTCGCTGTTTGTCTTCTGGGAGCTGATGGCGATCGGCTCGACGTTTGTGATCTGGTCGGGTGGCGCCGATGCGCGTGCGGCCGGGTTGCGCTATGCGGCGGTTCACTTTTTCGGTGGTGTGCTGCTCATGGCGGGCATCGCGGGGGAGGTTTCGACCAGCGGATCGATTGCGTTCACACCGCTCGATCTCTCGACCGTCCCAAGAATGCTCATCCTTGCCGGGATCTTGATCAACGCCGGGGCACCGCCGTTCTCGGCCTGGCTGCCGGATGCTTATCCGGAAGCTTCTTGGAGCGGGATGGTTTTTCTCTCCGCATTCACGACCAAGACCGCGGTCTACACGCTGATCCGCGGCTATCCTGGCACAGAGCTGCTGATTTACGTCGGCCTGTTCATGGTCTTTTACGGCATCGTGTTCGCCATCCTCGAAAATGACATGCGGCGGATCCTCGCCTACTCGATCGTCAATCAGGTCGGGTTCATGGTGACGGCGGTCGGGATCGGCACAGAGCTGGCGCTCAATGGCGCGGCGGCGCACGCGTTCGCGCACATCATCTACAAGGCGCTTCTGCTGATGTCCGCCGGGGCCGTGATGGTGCAGACCGGAGGTTTACGGAAGTGTACGGACGTCGGCGGATTGTTCCGCACGATGCCGCTCACCTGCCTCTTCGGCATCGTCGGTGCGCTGTCGATTTCGGCATTTCCGCTCACATCCGGGTTCCCGGCCAAGTCGCTGATCTCGTCGGCTGCGCAGTACAGCCAGCTTGGCTTCGTCTGGTTCTGTCTGGCCGCGGCGTCGGCGGGTGTCTTTCTGCATGCGGGGATTAAGTTCCCGTGGTTCGTCTTCTTCCAGAAGGACTCTGGCTTGCGACCGGGGGAGCCACCGATGTCGATGCTCTTGGCAATGGCGTTGCTGTCGTTCGCCTGTCTTGCGATCGGTGTTGTGCCGAACCTGCTTTACGACCGGCTGCCGTTCCCGATCAGCTATGAGGCCTATACCGCCGATCACGTCGTCTATCAGCTTCAGCTGCTGCTGTTCTCAGGTCTGGCATTTTTCCTGATGCTCAAACTGTTGCAACGCACGTTGACGATCACGCTCGACACCGACTGGCTGTACCGGCGGGCTCTGCCGCGGGCGCTGGCATTTATTCGGCGTACCGGCCAGATGCTCGGTGAGGGTACGTACGAGCCGGTGCGCGGGCTTTTCGCGCGGATGTGGCGGGAGCTGTCGGCAACGCATGGGCCGGCCGGGGTGATGGGGCGCCGCTGGCCGACTGGCAACATGGCGTTCTGGACGACTGTGCTGCTCGGGGGACGTACATTTAATTGTTTTTGGCGTGTAAACACCCTGCACGTAGCGACGTCACAGGAAGTACGCCAGCAGACATCCCCCGAGCAGCACAGTCGTCCAGAACGCCATGTTGCCAGTCGGCCAGCGGCGCCCCATCACCCC
>JBCAXC010000411.1:0-2681 GCA_038534255.1 Pseudomonadota bacterium | reverse complement strand
TACGACCGGTTCGTTGAGGGTCAGTCGACAGGCGCACAGAAGTCGCAGGATGAGCGTCAAGGCACAGTCAGCAAGGTTGCAAGATAATCATGAGCAACGTCGCCTACACACCTGAAGTCATGGACCACGATGAGGACCAGCATGAGCCGGTCCTCGATCAGGCCGCACCGACGCCACCCCCGTTCAACCCGGCATTTGAGGGCATGCCACCGGCCCCTCCGCCGCCGCCACCGCCTGCCTTCGCAGCAGAACCGGTGATGGCACCCCCATCGCCTCCTGCGGCGCCAGAGGCACCTGGAGCAGCGGCAGCGCCAGAACCTGCGATCCCGACGATGTCTCCTCCGCAGGGCGACGAGTTTGCTGCAGCTGCGCCTCAAGCGGTCGCCGCGCCTGAGCTGGCTGCGACTGAACTCGCACCGGCGATGGCTGCAAGCGCCGCAGTGCCTGCAATGGCACCCGAGGATCAGGATATTGATCCCCAGCGCGCCCGGCCGATCCCGCGGATTTCTATCCAGGCGTTCTGTCAGGACCAGCGCACGGCCGAGGCTCTGCAGTCCGCGACGGGTGACCGCCGTCTGGCGAAAGCACACGTTTCCGTCCACCTGGGCGGGACGCAGGCCGCGCTTGCAATGTTCCAGGACGCGCCGACACCCAACCTGATCATCATTGAATCGATGCAGGAGCGTGACGGCATGCTGGCCGAGCTGGATCAGCTCGCAGGCGTTTGCGACTCTGGCACGAAAGTCGTCGTCATTGGCCACATCAACGATGTCATTCTTTACCGCGAGCTTCTGCGCCGCGGCGTGAGCGAATACATCGTCGCACCGGTCAGTGAACTGAAGATTATGGAGAGTATCTCCAATCTTTATAACGACCCGGAAGCAGATCCGGTCGGACACATCTTCGCCTTCGTCGGTGCCAAAGGCGGCGTCGGCTCGAGCACGATTTGTCACAACGTCGCCTGGGCGCTTTCGCGAGAGCTCCGGAACGATGTTGTCATCGCCGATCTCGATCTCCCGTTCGGCACAGCCGGTCTCGACTTTGACGAAGATCCTGTTCAGGGTATCGCCGACGCGTTGTCATCCCCGGACCGGCTCGATGAGGTTCTGCTCGACCGACTGCTCACCAAGTGCACCGATCACTTGAGCCTCTTCGCGTCTCCCGGCACGCTCGACCGTGACTACGAGATTGCTCCGGAGGCGTATGAGTGGGTCATCGACATTGTGCGCCAGAACGTGCCGTACGTCGCAGTGGACATGCCGCATCTCTGGTCGTCATGGAGCCGCCAGCTTCTGACGCAGGCGGATGAAATCGTCATCACCGTCGCGCCGGATCTCGCAAACCTGCGCAATGCGAAAAACCTGATCGACCTGCTGCGTGAACGTCGCAGCAACGACAACCCGCCGCATCTGGTGATCAACCAGGCCGGCATGCCAAAGCGTCCGGAAATTCCGGCTGCCAAGTTTGCCGAGGCTCTGGGCCTCTCACCAGCATGCGTCATCGACTTCGATGGCGAGAGCTTCGGCATGGCCTCGAACAACGGTCAGATGATCGGAGAGTTCGCTGAGCAGGCGACCGCGGCAGCACAGCTGCGCAATCTCGCACTGCGTCTGGTCAACCGTCCGGAAACCGTTCCCGAAGCAACATCCACGTTCGGACCGTTGCTCGAGAAACTGAAACTCAAAAAGTAGGGACCAATCCCGATGTTTGGTAAGCGAAACAGTGGTGGTGGCGGCGGTGAACTCAAGCAGGTTGCGCGTCCGCAACCTCCCGCACCTGCGGCTCCCCAGCCTCCCGTTGCACCTGCGGCTCCGGCTGCTCCTGTTGCGCAACCAGCTCCGCAAGCCCCAGCCGCACAGCCTCAGGCAACCGCACCACAGGCTGCGGCCGCCGCACCGAAGCCGCAGGAAAAACCCGCGTCCCGGCGTTCGGAGGAATATTACGACGTCAAGACGACCGTCTTCAACGCGTTGATTGACACGATCGATCTGACGCAGCTCGCTCAGCTCGAGCAAGAAGCCGCACGCGAAGAGATTCGCGACATCGTCTCGGAGATCATCCAGTACAAGAACGTCGTGATGTCGATCGCCGAGCAGGAAGAACTGCTCGAGGACATCTGCAACGATGTTCTGGGCTACGGCCCGCTCGAGCCGCTTCTGGCACGTGATGACATCGCCGATGTGATGGTCAATGGCGCCGACACAACCTTCATCGAGGTCGACGGCAAGGTCCAGGAAACCGGCGTACGCTTCGCCGACAACTCGCAGCTGATGAACATCTGTCAGCGGATCGTGAGCCAGGTCGGCCGTCGCGTCGATGAATCGAGCCCGATCTGTGACGCGCGTCTGCCGGACGGCTCTCGTGTGAACGTCATTGCACCGCCGCTGGCCATCGACGGCCCGGCACTCACCATTCGTAAGTTCAAGAAGGATCGCCTGACCCTCGAGCAGCTCGTGAACTTCGGCTCGATCACGCCGGAGGGAAAGACCCTTCTCGAGATCATTGGCCGCGTGCAGTGCAACATCCTCGTCTCTGGCGGTACGGGCTCGGGCAAGACGACCTTGCTCAACTGTCTCACCGGCTACATCGACATGGATGAGCGGATCATCACCTGCGAAGACTCCGCGGAACTCCAGCTGCAACAGCCTCACGTTGTGCGCCTGGAGACACGTCCGCCGAAC
>JBCAXC010000410.1:0-2702 GCA_038534255.1 Pseudomonadota bacterium | reverse complement strand
CTCGTCGTCGGCGTGGTGCTCGTCGAGGTGGTGTTCGTCTACCCGGGGCTTGGCCAGTTGCTCGTCGACAGCGTGTCGAAGCGCGATATCACCGTGGTCCAGGCCTCCAGCCTGATCTTCGGCGCCACCTATATTCTCCTCAACCTGCTCGCGGATGTCTTGTCGATCCTGACAAACCCCCGCCTGCTTCATCCGCGGTAGGTTCCGATGCTCAGAACTGTTGGAAAAGAACTGGCGAAAGCGCCCTTCACGGCGTGGTTCGGCATCATTGTCATCATCACCTATATCGTCGTTGCAGTATTCGCGGATTCGATCGCGCCCTTCCCGGAGAAGGAAGTGGTGGCATCCGAGTTCGAGGAGTGGGGCGAAACCTATCTGCTGGGCACCGACCAGCTCGGCCGGGATATTTTCTCCCGCCTGATCTACGGTGCGCGCAACACCGTCGGTATCGCCCTCGCGACCACTATTCTCGCCTTCGTCCTCGGCGGCCTTCTCGGTCTCATCGCCGCGACGATTGGCGGTTGGGTCGACCAACTGCTCAGCCGCTTCGTCGATGTCATCATGGCGATCCCGCAGCTCATCTTTGCGCTGCTTCTGCTCACCGTCATGAAGGGGCGCATCCCGACGGTTGAATTGGGTGACTTCCTGACCATCCGCGGGGACATCATCACCATGATCCTTGTGATCGGGTGTCTTGATGCGACGCGTGTCTTCCGGCTCGCCCGCGCAGTTGCCATGAACATTGTGGTCATGGATTTCGTCGAAGCCGCCAAACTGCGTGGCGAAGGCCTGTGGTGGATCATCCGGCACGAACTGCTGCCAAACTCCATGGCTCCGCTCATCGCCGAGTTCGGCCTGCGCTTCTGCTTTGTGTTCCTCCTCATCGCATCACTGTCGTTCCTCGGGCTCGGCATTCAGCCACCGACCGCAGACTGGGGCAGCATGGTGCAGGAGAACGCCACACTCATCTCGTTCGGCGACATCACACCGCTGATCCCTGCCGCGGCAATCGCGTTGCTCACCGTCGCCGTCAACTTCGTCGTTGACTGGATGCTGCACCGCTCGAGCGGCCTGAAGGACTGAGGGAAAAAACAATGTCAGATCACAACGACACGACCGCCCCAGCCGCACATATGTCGGACAGCCATACGGCGGGCCGAACGACCGGTGATGTGCTGCTCACGATGCGTGGCATCAAGATCGACGGGCGGGCTGACGACGTCTGGAACCCCATCATCAAGGGGATCGACCTTAACCTCCACCGCGGCGAAGTCCTCGGCCTTATTGGGGAATCCGGCGCTGGCAAGTCGACGCTCGGTCTCGCCGCCATGGGCTATGCCCGCGACGGCTGCCGCATCACGGACGGCACGATTGATTTCGACGGTATTGACCTGCGCAACGCCTCCGACGAGGAACGCCGCCTGTTGCGCGGCTCCCGCATCGCCTATGTCGCGCAGTCGGCCGCCGCATCGTTCAATCCGGCGCACAAGCTGATCGATCAGTACGCCGAAACCCCGATCCACCACAACGTCTTGGATCAGTCGACCGCCCGCAAGGACGCCGTCGAGCTCTATGAAAAGCTCCGCCTACCCAATCCGCACGAGATCGGCTTCCGCTACCCGCATCAGGTCTCCGGTGGTCAGCTTCAACGCGCGATGACGGCCATGGCGATGTCGTGCCGTCCCGACTTGATCGTTTTCGACGAACCGACCACCGCGCTCGACGTGACAACGCAGATCGAAGTGCTCGACGCCATCCGTGCGATCGTCCGCCAGTACAATACGGCGGCGATTTACATCACGCATGACCTCGCGGTTGTCGCACAGATGGCAGACCGCATCATGGTCTTGCGCTATGGCGAACTCGTCGAAGAGGCCGTCACGGAAACGATGCTCGAGAGCCCGACGCAGGATTACACAAAATCCCTGTGGGCTGTCCGCGCCTTCGAAAAGCCGCAGAAGCCGCTGGCCGGACCGGAGGAAGTTCCGGTCATCCGCGTCGAGAATGTCACCGCCGGTTACACATCCGGCGACATGGTGCTGCACAACGTGTCATTCGACATCCACCGCAAGCGCACCGTTGCCGTCGTCGGCGAGTCCGGTTCCGGCAAGTCGACCACGGCCCGCTGCATCACCGGGCTGCTGCCCCCGAAAGAGGGGCGTATTCTCTCCAACGGAGAAGAATTGCCAGCGGACTATCGCAGCCGCTCGAAAGATCAGTTGCGCCAGTGCCAGATGATCTACCAGATGGCTGACACGGCGTTGAACCCGCGCCAGCGCATTCGCGACATCATCGGCCGACCGCTCGAGTTCTATCTTGGCCTGAAGGGCGCGAAAAAGCGTGAGCGCGTCCGCGAGCTTCTCAGCCAGATCGAACTGGAACCGGATCAGTACATCGACCGCTATCCGGGCGAGCTGTCGGGAGGCCAGAAACAGCGGATTAGCATTGCGCGCGCACTGGCGGCGGAGCCTGAGTTCATCGTCTGCGACGAGGTGACCTCAGCACTCGACCAGATCGTCGCTGAAGGCATCCTCAAGTTACTGTTCCGCCTGCAGGAAGACCTGAACCTCTCCTACATGTTCATCACCCATGACCTCGCAACCGTGCGCTCGATCGCAGATGAGGTGGTTGTGATGCTGCAGGGGCGTGTCGTAGAGCAGGGACCGAAAACCGAGATGTTCCAGCCGCCGCACCACGAGTAC
>JBCAXC010000409.1:0-2703 GCA_038534255.1 Pseudomonadota bacterium | reverse complement strand
CCACGATCTCGCAGCCGGCGCGTACGAAGTGATGACGCACGTTCGGGAACGCGTTCTTGTCGTCGTGTGCCCGGCGAGTCGACGGATTGCCATAGGACCGGTTGAGCACGATGCGTCGCTCGCTCGGCTCATCACCGTCGCGCATCTGCACCAGCGCGCCCCGCTCGAGTTCGCGAAGCCAGACACCTGGCGCGCGCGCAAACTGACGTGCCGCTGACGCGCTCTTGCGCTTCAACGACAAGTAGATGTTGTCGTAATCAATAAAAACCGCGCTCAAGACCGGTCTGACGCGCTGACGATCCATGTGCCGCTCTACCCCCGCTGAACTGCACGCATACTTGTGTGCAGACACTGGAGGCCCGCGCGGGGCGCCGCAAGCGTCAGCCGGACACGCTCACGCCACGCTCCTATTTTTGCAATGATTTCAAATATCTAAGAGCAAATTTTCACAGGCATAACCGGTGCATGATGAGGCGACGCCTTGCGCCAGCAACGCGATTTTTGCGCGATTGATTCGTCTGCGCCCGCCAACGATGCGTTGCATTCGCTCGAAGACGTCACAGGTCGCGGCGCGTCGGATCAGGCGGCATCCTTTCGGCGGCGGACTTCTGCGAACACTTCCCAGTCTGCGGCATCCGGCATGTCGAGCGCATCGCGCAGTCCCGCATTATCGGCGCGAAGGAACGGGCTTGTCTCCAATTCAACGGCGAGCGTGGTCGGCAGTGTGGGTTTGCCCGCGGCACGCAGCGCCTCGATCTCCTTCGCGCGTTTCGCGAGCGCTGCATTTTCCGGATCGACCGTGAGAGCAAATCGCGCATTCGCCAATGTGTACTCATGACCGCAATAGAGCGTCGTACCGGTTGGCCAAGCGCGAATCTTCTCGAGTGAGGTCCACATCGTCTTTGGGTCGCCCTCGAACAGTCGCCCGCATCCGAGCGCGAAGAGTGTGTCGCCGACGAAGCCGACGCCGGCATCACGGAAGAGATAGGAGATGTGTCCGGCCGTATGCCCCGGTGTGTGGAAGACTTCGGCCTCGTGGGTACCGAACGCGACGCGGTCTCCTTCGCCGACAGCGCTGTCCAGCGTCGGGATTTTTTCCTGCTCCGCGCGGGGGCCGATGATGGTGCAACCGGTCGCGGCCTTGAGCGTTGCGTTGCCTTCGGTGTGGTCACCGTGATGGTGTGTTGTGAGGATGTGAGTGAGCGACCAGCCGGTCTCCGCCAGCGCCGCCGTCACGGCTTCCGCATCCGGCGCATCGATGGATGCGGTCGTGCCCGCCTCAGAATCGTGAACAAGCACGCCGTAGTTGTCAGAACGGCAGGGAAACTGGTGGAACGCGAGTTCGGCGGGCATCGAGGATGGTCTCCGGTTGATGGGGCGCGGTCGTATGCCTCGGTTGTAGGGAACGCCGCGCGGTGTGGAAACCTTCGGGGGAATGGGGTGACCGTGGGGGGCAGGGGAATGCCGGGCTTGCAAGCGCCCCGCGTGACCCTCACGTTCCGGGTGCGCCGCATCTCTTCCAACCGACAGACTCCATGCTTCTCGACGCCCAGGAACTGGTCGACTATTACGCGAGCCCGCTCGGCGCGCTGACGTGCCGCCTCATCGGCGGACGGCTGGAAGCGCATCTGCATGCCGAAGCGCCGCAGCGCGTCATCGGGCACGGTTACACCACGCCTTACTTCGATCATGTTGGGGCGTCGCACGATGCGATCGCTGTTATGCCGGCGGCGCAGGGCGCGATGCGATGGCCGATCCGTCGCCCCTCCCGTGTCGTGCTTGCCGAGAACGATCGCATCCCTGTGGCGGATGAAAGCGTCGATCTCATTCTCGGTGTCCACAGCCTGGAGAGCGCGACAGATCCGCGGCGGCAATTGCGCGAGTTCTGGCGTGTGCTACGTGGCGAGGGTCGGTTGGTGGTCGTGGTGCCAAATCGGCGCGGAGTCTGGGCACGGCTCGATACGACGCCATTCGGGTCCGGGCGGCCATACAGTCGCGGTCAACTTGATCGTTTGCTGCGGGACGCTCTGTTCGCGCCGCTGGAAGCGGATGCCGCGCTCTTCACACCGCCGGTGTCCGTGCGTGCCGTGCACCGCGTGGCCCCCTCGATCGAGCAGTTTGGGCGGACCGCGTGGCCGCTTTTCGGCGGGGTCGTGATCGCCAGTGCCCGCAAACAGCTTGCCGCCCCGTTGAACGGTGGGCTGGGGGCAACCGTCGCGGCGCCGGAGCGGGTTACAGAAGATGTGCCAGTGCGCGGGCGGACGCCGCCGTCGCGCTGAGACACCCGGCGGGCCGGGGTTCTGCGACGCCGGTTGTTTTGCAATTGCCGCGCTGACTGCGTATGCCGTGGCCAAAGGGATCTATGTCCTCCTCCCGGTGCTCCCACTGCTTGTATGAAAGTTCTCCCGTGACCCGTTTCGAATCAGCTGGTGATCCATCGCCGTCATCGGCTCCAACGCCGAAGCCAGGCATCCTCGATATCGAGGCGTATGTCCCTGGTGAGAGCGCGCTGGCCGGGTCGGTCAAACCAATCAAGCTGTCATCAAATGAAACGCCGCTCGGTCCAAGCCCGGCGGCCATCGCTGCGATGCAGGCGTGTGCGACCTCGCTGGAGCTTTATCCAGATGGCGGTTCGAACGCGCTGCGCGAGGCCATCGCCCAGCGATACGGGCTGAACGCGGACCGGATTGTCTGTGGCGCGGG
>JBCAXC010000408.1:0-2712 GCA_038534255.1 Pseudomonadota bacterium | reverse complement strand
GGGTCAGAATGTTGAAGATGGCCTCGCGGATGCGGTCGCTCGTCGGGCGCGTGCCTTGACCTTTCGGGACGACCAATCGACGCCCTCGCAGACGGCCTGAAACAACTCTGAGCATTGGCGGTCAGCGTTTCTTTCTGGTGGTTTTTCCCGCCGGGCGGTTGCTCGGTTTACGTGTTGAGGCGGCGGGTTTTTTTCCAGAGGGTTTCGTCCTGGCTGAGGGCGAGCGTTTCGCCTTCGATCCCGGGTCTGCGCGCTCTGTTCTTGCAGCCGAGGGCTTCGCCGATGCTGGTCGTGGTTTTCGCGACGAGGGTCGGCTCGGCCTCCTCGGCCGTCCGGATTTCTCCTCTGCTGCATCCTTTGTGGCATGCAGACCGAGGCGCTCGGCCTGAGATGTGCCGAGTTGCTGGCGGAGAATATGTCGCCGCACTTCTTCGACAGCACCGGTTTTCATGTCTCCGAGCTGGAACGGTCCGTACGAAACGCGGATCAGGCGGGATACTTCAAAGCCAAGCGCGCCGAGAACCTTACGGATCTCGCGGTTCTTGCCTTCCCGCAGGGTCATGGTCAGCCAGGCATTGGCGCCCTGTGTGCGCTCGACCTCTGCCTCGATCGGCGCGTACCTCACGCCCTCAACGGTCATGCCTGCCGCGAGTTTGCCCGTGTGCTCGGACGTCGGATGGCCAAACACGCGGACGCGATAACGGCGTGTCCAACCTGTCTCCGGCAGTTCCAGATGACGTGCCAGTTCGCCACTTGTCGTCAGCAGCAACAGGCCCTCCGTGTTGTAGTCGAGGCGACCGACGGAGATCACGCGTGGCAGGTTCCCCGGAAGTGCGTCGAAGACCGTGGGACGTCCTTGCGGATCGTGATGTGTCGTTATGCGGCCTGCGGGCTTGTTGAGGCGCCAGACGCGTGGTGGTTCGTGGGCGGCGACAGGCGCGCCGTCGACGCGTAGGTCATCAGCCGCCGTCACGTTCTGAGCTGGTGAGGTCAGTTTTTTTCCGTTCAGCGTGACACGCCCGGCCTCGACCCAGCGCTCTGCGTCACGACGGGAGCACAAGCCGGCGCGTGCCATGACTTTCGCGACCCGATCTCCTGCCGGTGTTGTCGTCGTCTCGCGCTGCGATCCGGTGCGCTTTGGACGGGATGAGGCGTCGGACATCGGGGTTGCTTTCTGCGGGCTATTCCGGAAGGCATGTCGGCCGTGCGGCACTGCGCGGGTGCCGACGCATGGGGCGGTTATGACAGAGGCGGTATCAAACGGCTACATGGCGCGCGCGCTTGCTGCTGCGGAGCGGGCTGGCGCCGCGGGTGAGGTGCCCGTCGGGGCTGTGATCGTGGACAGCGAAGGCACTGTTCTTGCGGTTGCAGAGAACCGGATGCGGCGCGACAACGATCCGACGGCGCATGCCGAGATCGTTGCGATCCGTGCGGTATGTGCTGCGCGTGGCAGTGAGCGGATTGGGGACTGCGATCTCTATGTCACGCTGGAGCCGTGCGCGATGTGTGCCGCGGCGATCTCGTTCGCGCGCTTGCGGCGGCTCTACTTTGCGGCATCGGATGTGAAGGGTGGGGGGGTGGAGAACGGTCCGGTCTTTTTCTCCCAGGCGACCTGTCATCATGCGCCGGAGGTTTATTCCGGGATTGATGAGATGCGGGCGTCCGAGATGCTGCGCGCATTCTTTGCCGCCCGACGCTAAGCGTCGTCAGGATTTCCGGCTGAGCGTTTCGAGGTAGCTGGCGAGCGCGCGTTTCAATTCTTCCTTTGACGGCGCTGACGCATCAAGGATCTCGTCGCACTTAAAGAATTGCATGGCGCGATATGCGCCGACGTCAGGCAGGATCAGCACATCGGGGCGGCGGTTTTCCAGTTTCTCCCGCATCACCGTGCGCAGCATAATCAGCGTCGAGCCGACGATTGAGTCCATGGAGCCGGGGACACCGTCATTGCCGCCTTTCGGGATGCCTGTAACGTCGACGGCAATCGTGTAGGGCACGTGCTCAAAGAGGATGTCGTAAGGCGTTGGGTTGACGAACCCGCCGTCGATCAGAACGCATCCGTCGCGCTCGACCGGTTTCAGCAGCGCGGGCAGGGCCGAACTTGCGGCGATGGCCGAAACGAGTGGGCCGCTGTCCATGATGTGCGGCTGGCTGGTGTTGAAATCAGCCGCGACGACGAGGAACGGGATATTCAACGCCTCGAAAGTCCGCGGCACCTCATCGGGGAGGAGAATTTCAAGCAGCGACTCCGCGTTGACGAGCGCAGGCGTCATTGGGTTGAGCAGGCTGCCCAGACTGCCGGGCCATTTCTCGACGATCCGTTTCAGAACCTGCGTGCGCCGGTCGAACAGATCGCTCGCGTAGGTGCGAAGGTCGGCGCCGGACATGCCGCCCGCCCAGCACGCCCCGACGATGGAGCCCATCGACGTCCCGGATATGATTTGGGGTCGGATGCCGAGCTCATCGAAAGCCTCGATCATCGGCACATGTGCGATGCCCCGCGCTGCGCCACCGCCAAGTGCGATGCCAATCGGCACCGTCTCGAACTGGGCAGACGCCGGTTGGTCGATGACGAGCGGGGTGTCGGGTGCGGGGGGTGCAGACATGACTTGAGGTCCGTGTGGGGGAAGTCTTGCAGTCTTCCAGATATGGGGCGTCTCAGACGCTGTTGAAGAAGCGAGAGATTGCCGCGGCGCAGGCATCAGGTGCTTC
>JBCAXC010000407.1:0-2718 GCA_038534255.1 Pseudomonadota bacterium | reverse complement strand
ATAGCGAGCGGATTGCCGCCATAAGTCGTACCATGCGTGCCCGGCACCATGCCTTGCCCGGCATGTTTCGTCATCAGGCAGGCTCCAACAGGAAACCCACCGCCGAGAGCCTTCGCCACAGCCATGATGTCGGGCGCGATCTCCGCCCATTCATGCGCGAAGAGCTTGCCCGTTCGCCCGACGCCGCACTGCACCTCATCAAGGATCAGCAGGATGCCGTGCTGATCACACAATTCGCGAAGTCCTTTGAGACACGCCGTCGGCAGCGGCCGAATACCGCCCTCACCCTGAACCGGCTCGACAAGGATCGCCGCCGTCTCATCAGTGATCGCAGGCGCGATCGCCTCGTGATCACCAAAGTCGACGTGATCGAAGCCATCCATTTTCGGCCCGAACCCGTTGAGATGCTTCTCCTGGTTGCCCGCTGAGATCGTCGCCAGCGTGCGCCCGTGAAACGCGCCGGAGAATGTCAGAACCCGCCAGCGCTGCGGATTGCCGGTGACATGATGGAACCGCCGCGCTGTCTTGAGCGCGCACTCGATCGCCTCGGCGCCGGAGTTGGTAAAAAACACCTGCTCGGCGAACGTCGCATCACACAACCGCTCGGCAAGCCGTTCCTGCCCCGGTATGCGATAGAGGTTGGAGGTGTGCCAGATCGTTTGCGCCTGCGCCGTCACCGCCTCGACGAGTTTCGGGTGCTGGTGCCCCAGAGCGTTGACCGCGATCCCGCTTGAAAAATCGAGAAACGCTTCCCCGTCGGTCGTCGTCATGCGTGCGCCGCGACCCGATGCAAACTCAAGATCGGCACGGGCATATGTCGGCAGCAGCGCGTCCATGACGGACCTCCGTAAGGATGAGGGCACCTGAAATAAAAAAAGCCGCCCAAGGCGGCAATGAAGTCGTGGAAAGGTTACGTTTTTCGGTGTGTTTCGTCAACGCTGCCACCCTGTGGATGGTCGCTTAAGCGTTTGTTGTATTGACCGAATATTCTTCCACGCCCGGTGGATGCGCATACAATTTGTTGCCCTCTCGCAACGATCATGATTCCCAACCGGCCGCAAGCGATTCGCCGCCCTTGCCCCTGCGATCGCCGATCCTGTATCCACCTCGTCATTGGCCGCGAGATCTTGTGTTCTCTGCGTAGAGCGTTGTTTCCGCTCCAGGTTCTCGTGCCGCGTTCCAGTTTGTAATTCCGTGTGACGTGTACCCGGTCCTCGCTGACCGTGCGTTGTCGCGTGCGTGTGTTTCCAAGTGAAAGACACGCCCGCAATGACGACGCTCGCCCTGCGAGACAACAAACCGACGCGACCGGACATGTCGACACGCGCGAGAGGGAGACTGTTCCGATGGCGTGGACAGAAGAACGTGTCGAGACACTCAAGAAGCTCTGGACTGAAGGCCTGAGCGCCAGCCAGATCGCAAGTCGGTTGGGCGACGTGACGCGCAACGCAGTCATTGGTAAAGTCCACCGTCTCGGACTGTCAGGGCGGGCAACGACGTCGCGCATGAAGACTGTGCGACCGCGCAAACGCACAGCACGCGTCGGCGCCAAACCAGGTCGCCCGCTACGCTTCGGCGCGCCGCGCGCACCATTTCAAGCCGGCGCGACGCCACCCAGTGAGCAGTCCTTCGAACTCGAGGGCGAACTGGAAATCCCGATGGAAGAGCGCAAGTACATTACAACGCTGACCGAATCCTGCTGCCGCTGGCCGATCGGCGATCCGACTTCGGAAGAATTCCACTTCTGCGGCAAGCAGAAAGCAACGGGCTTGCCGTATTGCGAGTTTCACGCGCGTCGCGCGTTCCAGCCAGCACAACCACGGCGTCGCCAGCCGCGCCGCGAGGAACCTGTCGTCGCGAAGATCGTCAACGGCTAGCGTCTGGATCGACGGCCGCGCGCCTCGTCGGCTCGCAGGACAAAGAGATTGGGCGTTTGCGCGTTGCGCCGCCCATGACCGCACCGCCAAAGAGGGCCTTGGCAACGCGGGGTGAGAGAGCCGGAGACCTGTCGGGGGGCAGTCTCCGGCTTTCTGTATTTCGGCCGTGAGTTTTTGAAACGGCGTGGCGCGCACGCGGTTCTTGCCCCTCCTGGCCGGGATCCGTTCGGCGCCAACCAATCAAGTCGGGACGACGACGCGACCGTCAGCCTTGCGCGACACCCGCTGCGATCTTGAGGCTGCGCACGAACGACTCCCGCAGATTTTCCGGCAGGCTTTCAATGAATGCAGCAGATGCACGTTCTGCCGCGCGGCGCGCTTCAACGAGCTGAGCGCTGCCGCGATCAGTGACCGAAACGAGATAGGCGCGAGCATCACGGGCATCACGTTCCCGCGAGACGAGACCGCGCGAGTCCATCCGGCCCATCAGTTCCGTCACGGTGGACCTGTCAATGCCGGTGCGCTGGACGATATCGCTCTGAATCACAGTGCCACCATCGCGAATGGCCTCGAGAATTGCGATCTGTCGCAGTGTGAGATCCACGCCAGCCGCCTCCCGCGCGAACATCGACTTCGCCCGTTGTTCGGCACGGTGGAGGAGCTGGAAAATATCACTCTGAGCGTTTTCTGTATCTACAGACATGCGTTTCAATGCTTTCCAGACGTGGCTATGTCACAGGGCTAAGTTGGGGCCCGTTCGAGCGCGCACGAGAGAAACTCGACTTCCAGAAGAGACGGGAGATCGCGTGAATACTCACAGGCAACAGTCAGCCGTGGTTTG
>JBCAXC010000406.1:0-2725 GCA_038534255.1 Pseudomonadota bacterium | reverse complement strand
CGCCCGCCAGAACGGCTCGCGTCGTGCCATTCGCATGACCAGCGTGCTGATCCCATCCAGGAGATAGTACAGCGCCGGGATCGCGAGGAGAATAATCGAGACATCGCGTTGCGCAGCGAGGTAGAGCCCGCCGGTCAGAACCGCGAGTGAGACAGCGCCGATGTCTCCCATGAAGGCACGTGCCGGATGCCAGTTGACGGTAGCAAATCCCAGCGCAGCCGTCGCGATGAACCCGGCAACCATGATGGGCAGGGATAACCCGTGCCCTGCAACACCGATCAGCAATGCCGCCGCAGACAGCGCAATCGTCACCGTCTGAACGACCGTGATTCCGTCGATCCCATCCATGAAATTGTAGAGATTGATCCACGCAACCATGCAGATCACGAGCACGAAACGGCCCGCGGTCTCACTGAGGACGAAAAAGGTCGGCACGTAGGGCCCGTCGATCAGGCTTGCCAGTGCGATGGCCACCGCAAAGTGCACACTCAGGCGAACCCCCGCATGAACCTCCCGAATGTCGTCGATAAACGACACGCAGGCCAGAACCGCCGTCGCCGCAACGATGATGAACCAGAACGCACCGTCACCGACCGTCAGCGCCGTGACCAGAATCGCAATCACAAGCGGAGGCACAAACGCGATCCCGGCACCCTGCGGCACGGCGCCCGTGTGAGAACTTCGCGCGCCGGACACGGCCAGCAACCCGCGCCGATTGAGGATTGAGATCGAGGCGCGGCTCGCAACGAGGCACACAAGGAACAGCGCGATACAGGACGCGAGATAAACCAGCGACATCATGATGTGATCTCAGCCGGTCACATCAACAGGCGCGGCGATGCCGAGGCGCTCGCGATAGATCTCGAACATCTGCGCCGTCACGCGGTCGAGCGAGAACGTCTCGCGCACCCGTTCCTTTGCCGCGCTACCCAGTCGCTCCCGCAATGCCTGTGAGCCTGCAAGTGTCGCAAGCGTATCGGCAAGCGCGGTTGCATCACGCGGCGGGACAAGCAGGCCGGTCACATTATGCTCCACAACAGCGCGACATCCCGGAATGTCGGTGGTCACCAGGGCGCAACCGCTCGCGCCACCTTCAAGCAGAGCGCGGGGCAACCCCTCGTGATAGCTCGGCAGACATACGATCTGCGCGTCGCCATACACGTCGGCCATCGCATCGCGCCAGCCAAAATCCTCAATCAGGCCTGCATCGACCCATCCTTGCACGTCATCCGGGCTCACCGACGTGGGATTGGCAGGATCCGGTGTGCCGACAAGCGCCATGCGGATTGCGACACCACGATCTCGAAGGATGCGCGCCGCTTCCACGAACTCGAGGACGCCCTTGTCGCGCAACAGCCGCGCCGGCAGCACGACAAGTGGGCGTTCACTTGCCTGCGAGGTCGCCGGATACGCGGATGGGTCCACCCCGGCACCACGCACCATATGCACCCGTGCGGTCGCGATCATGCCTTCGGCGTCCAGCTGATCGCGATTATGCGTGTTCTGTAAGACGACCACACCACGCGGATCGCAGAGCGCCAAGCGCATGAGCGGTGTGAGTGCCGTCCGCAACGCCCGCGCGCGCATGGTCTGCGAGTTGAACAAATATCCGAGTCCGCCGAGCGCATTGACGACAGCAGGGACACCGGCCGTCCGCGCCGCCAGAGTTCCGTAAACCACCGGCTTCTGCGTGACGTGATGGACGAGATCAGGTTTTTGCGCGCGATAAAGCGCAACCAGCGTCCGGTAAGTCTGCCACTCGACGTACGGGTTCATGCCCGCCCGCGAAATCGGCAGAGGGATCGTCTCGATGCCGGTCGTTTCAATGATGTCTCGCGCACGGGTGAATCGGGTCGCCAGCATCACGCGAAAGCCCGCATCCCGTGCCGCAAGCGCCAGTGGCAACCGGTGTGTGAAAAACGGCCAGTCTTCCTGCGTCACGAAAATGAGGGTCTTGCCGCGCCCGAAAGTACCGATCTGTCGCGCCCCTGTGGCGTCCGGCGCATGCGGGGTCGCGACGTGCGAACACGCCATCGCGTCGCGATGTAAGTCGTCAACCACGCAAACGTGTCCCACCCCTCAATGAGCCACCCTGACGTGCCAGAAAAACCGCAAGGCCTCAACTGTCTGGAACAGCTGAATTCCTGACCAAGCGGCATGGGAGCTCGGCGCGGCATCGGCATCGACGGCGATCGCTACGACGTCGCGATCACATCCATACCGATATCGACCGCCGGGGCCGATTGTGTGATCCGCCCGACAGACACGAACGTCACACCGGTCTCCGCGATGGCGCGGATCGTCTTTAGCGTCACGCCGCCCGAGGCCTCGAGCGGCACACGCCCATCCGCCATCGAGACCGCCTCGCGCATGGTTTCCAGATCCATGTTGTCGAGCATGATCATATCGGCACCACCGTCCAGCGCGTCACGAACCTGATCCAGCCGGTCGCACTCCACCTCGATCTTGCTGAGAGCAGGAACGACGGAACGTGCCCGCGCGATGGCATCACCGATCGTTCCAGCCACAGCGATGTGGTTGTCCTTCAGCATGATCCCGTCATCGAGTGACAGCCGGTGGTTGCGCCCACCGCCGCAGGTCACCGCATGCTTTTCCAGCATCCGCAACCCGGGCGTCGTCTTGCGCGTATCAAGCAACATGCAGCCCTTACCCTCGATCGCAGCGACATAGGCCGCCGTCAGCGTCGCGATTCCGGAGAGGTGCT
>JBCAXC010000405.1:0-2743 GCA_038534255.1 Pseudomonadota bacterium | reverse complement strand
CTGTCGAGGGGCGGCCAAGCCACACGATTGATCATGCGCGTGATTGGGGTAGGTGCGCATCATTGCCTCCTCTGATCAATCGCATCACGACGCAGAGGCACCATGCAGTGGAGCGATGAGGGCCTGGTACTTTCGGTACGCCCGCATGGTGAGACATCGGCGATCGCGGAGGTATTCACGCGCGACCAGGGGCGGGCGCTCGGGCTTGTGCGCGGTGGGCGCTCGCGCCGCATCCGACCGGTCTTGCAACCCGGCAACCATGTCGAAGTTGTCTGGAAAGCTCGGCTCGAAGAGCACCTCGGCAATCTAACCGTCGAGCTGCGGGACGGGTTTGCCGCGACCGCTCTGGAGAACCGGTTGGAGCTTGCCGGGCTCTCATCGATGTGTGCGTTGCTGCGCCTGTTGCCGGAGCGCGATCCGCATCGCGGGCTCTATGAGGTGACGCTGTTTGTCTTTGGCTACTTTGGAGAGCCGGACATCTGGCCCGCACTGATGGCGCGCTGGGAGATGGAACTGCTGGAGGAACTCGGCTTCCGGCTGGACCTCACGAAGTGTGCGGCGACCGGCGCGCGCGACAACCTGGCGTTCGTCTCACCAAAGTCCGCGACTGCGGTCAGTGCCGATGCCGGCGCTGACTATGCCGACCGGTTGCTACGCCTGCCCCGGTTTCTTCTCCCCGGCAGTAATCGCGAGGCAACGACGCGTGATGTGCTCGATGCCCTCGCCCTCACCGGATATTTTCTCCATCGCGATGTGCTGGAGCCACGTGGCGTCGAGATGCCGGAGAGCCGGGCGCGGCTGATCGGATATTTGAGGAACAGAGCGTTGCGGGACGATGTGTGACGCTCGCGGCTAGAGGTCTCGCTGTTTCTTCGCGCCGTCGTAGAGTTGTTCGGCCCAGAGATCGTTGATGCGTGAGCGGATTTCCAACTGCCGGGGTTCCAGTGTGCTTGCTGGGCGGGCGACCTCTTTCATGGGGCCGGAGCGATCTGTGCCACGGGCGTACTGGACATAGCCATCGCCCTTCACCTGCTGCACGTTCGGGGGAAGATAACTCTGAATGGTGAAGCCGATCCGCCGTTCACTTGATTTGTTCGGCGCCGAGGCGTGGACGGTGCGCGGATGGTGAAAGGAGGCCTCGCCCGGCTGGAGGACGAGATCAACAGCGGCGTCCTCATCGAGCCCATCGATTGTCTGACCGCGGGTGAGAATATTATCCTCCCCGAACGTGTCGCGGTGGGCGAACATGCCCTGCGTGTGCGTCCCCGGGATCATGCGCATACAGCCGCTCTCAAGCGTGCTCGGCGTCAACGCGATCCACGCCGACGTCCCCTCATGCGGTTCCAGACCGTTGTAAGTGAAATCCTGATGCCAGGTCACGAAGCCCGGATCATGTGCTTCCTTGATGAAGAACAGCGTGCCCCAAATCCGGATTTCCGGGCCGATCAGATCTTCCACACAGTCGAGCAAGAAGCTGTCGTGGGCGATCTCGTCGAGGAACGGAAAGACGAGGTGCGGATTGTTACGCCCACGCGCCTCGAGCGCTTCGGGATGGTCGCGCTCAGCGGCCTCGACCGTTTCTCGCACTAAGGCGGCCTGCGCTTCGGACATAACCCGCACGGGCGCGAGGAAGCCATCGCGGTTGTAGTCGTCGACCTGGGTCTGGGTGAGTGCGAGGGGCATGGTGGTGGCGGCTCCAAAACGGCGAGAGACGCGAGTACGTTAGCGCACTGATCCAAGGCCGCAACTGTTCGGCCGCACGCTTGAAGTCGCATTGGGATGCGCACACGTTGTGCGCATGAAACGCGCGATCAAGCTTTCCGCCGACGAAGTGCTTCTCGACGAGGCAAAATCGTACGACTTGAACCTCTCCGACGTGCTCACCGAGGCGCTCGAACCCCGCGTGTAGGAAGAACGCGCGCGGCGGTGGAAGGAAGAGAACCGGGAGGCGTTGGAAAGCGACAACCGGTTCATCAAGGAGCATGGCTGCTTCGGCGAACACGTCAGAAACTTCTGACGGCGCTGTTTGATATTGTCGAGAACCTGAATAGATCGGCTCGAGGCCGCGCCCCCTACTTTGTCCTCCTTAAACACGATCACCTCGACGATCTTCCGACGGTCGTATTGGCGCCACTCGTGCCTCTAGAGGCGTTTTCGATGGCGGAACGCCTCCATCCACCCATCGTCACTGGCAATGAGCGCTACCTTCTCTCCATCACAGATACCGCAGCAGTGCCAAAAAAAGCATTCGGCTCATCCGTCGCGAACGCAGCTGCGCAGTGCGACGAGATTATCGCGGCGCTGGATCTGCTTTTTTCGGGTGTGTGAAGTCAGCGGTCGCCGAGCGACCGCCTACGGCGATGATCGGTCCATACAAGCTTGCCACGTCAAAAATATGATCCCACGTCAAAATGACGTAGTGGCTAATTGGGCCGGGATGATCGTCATCGACGGCCATCGACCGTCGCACAAAGTCGAGAAAAAATGAGTCCGTGCAGACGCCGAAAAACCGCTCATTCAGCGTTTGATTTTCCTCCCGAACCAACATCTCGTCACGTATCGCAATGGCGACATGTGTCTCGAAATGCACGGTAAATTCTCGATTGCCGAGCTCGATGCCACGGGTGTCTGGTGCATTGACGATCCGATCAAGCGCCGTGTTCCCGGTCTGCGCTTGAATGGGCTTCGCGCTCACCATTCCTTCGTGGAGCACAACGGTAAAGCCGTTCTGCTCGGTTTCCAC
>JBCAXC010000404.1:0-2754 GCA_038534255.1 Pseudomonadota bacterium | reverse complement strand
CCGACCTGTCCCAGAGGCCGCGCAGTGTATCAGGCACTTGGGGAAGGCCGGTAAACCTGTAACAGCGCGTGATTTCTGGCCAAGCGCGGCCGCTGCGAGGTGACGTTCGAGATTTGCCTGCCCGACAAGCGCCGCGTCGTCACCGTCAAACCCACCGGCAAATTCGACCTCCCCACCCGCACCCTCGCCGACATCAAGGCCGCGCCGGGCGTGCTGGCGGTGGAGGTGGGGTGAGAGCTCAGACGCGCGGGTGTTGAGCGTCAGGTCATGACGAGTTCGGTTGAGCGCCGATCTGATCTCGCCTAGTCTTGCGAAGACAAATGGCGGGGTGCATGGCCGGTTTCTTTCGCGTTTTCTGTGTTGCGCTAGCCGTGGCGATGCCAGCGGCCAACCTCGCTTTCGCTGGCGCGGATGCACCACGTTACGACGGCACGCTCGCCGCCGCGGATGACGCGGCGTTGCGCTTCGAGAAAGCGTTTCGGCAACTCCGCAAAACGGTCGATGCCACGTGTTCGACTGATACTGCCACCACAGTCAGGCCGAAAAAGCTGATCAACCTCTACACGCTCACCCCGCGGCACCGGTTTGGCGGGACGCTGGCGGGTGAGATCGAAGGGGCCGCACGCAACGGCATCACAGAGGTGGTTGATGGAACCGACCTCACCCTCCGCAATGCGCAGGCCGACGTCGCGCTCGCAGCTTTCGCCGGCATGAGTGAAAAGACAGCCGCAGATATCACGGCCCAACTCAGAGACATCAAGGATACCGCCGCCTATTCCGTCATCCTGACCCCCGAAGATGCCGCGCCGGAAAGCGGTGCTTTACGCATCGGGATGGTCGTGGTCCCGCGACGAGGCGTTGGCGCGAGCGTCGAAACCTGCCCCGGCGATTTTACCTCTGTGCCGGTGACGTTTACAGCCCGCCCGGGCGGGCACACGTTTTTCAACGACCCGATTGCATGGATGTCCGAAGGTAGCCGGCTTGGCTGGGCGAGCTTCATTATTGGAGTCATCGGGGGGCTGGTCGGCCTCTGGCGATGGTTGGCCGGACGCCGCGAACCGCCGCTGCCACCACCTCCTCCACCGATCCAGACGGCGAGCACCTCGACAACCGTGACGCAACGCGATGGCGGGACGGTCGTTGGCGGCCCTGTCGAAAACGCGACATTCGGCGGCATGAACACTGTCGATGCCGACAAGTACGCACGTGCCGTGTCGGAAAAGGATCAGGCCACCAAAGACAACGTTGCCCTCCACGCGCAGTTCGCCGAAGTGTTGTCGGAGAACGAACAACTCAAGGCCCTCCTCGCCGACGTGCCGGACGATCTCGCCGCTCGTGAAAGTGCTGCCCGCGCGGAAGGCGACACGCAGGAAGCGGATGCGATCGCCGAAGCTGAAGCGGCGCTTGCGCGGAACGACTACACGAAAGCCGAGGTCGTTTACGCGGCGCTGGCAGACAAGAAGCGCGATGATCTCCTCCCGGTCCTGCGCAAGCTCGGGGCGGTGCAAGCCGTGACAAACGTCAGTGCCGCCCGCGATACTTTTCGTCAGATCGTCACGCTGGCACCTGATGACTTTGAAGCGTTGCTGCTGCTGGGCGACATGGAGATCGCGTTTGGAGACGTGGCCGCCGCCGGTGAGGTGTTTGCCCGCTCTGTCCTTGATGCCGAGCAGCGCCAGAACGACATCGATCGATCGCGTGCGCTCGATCGCAGTGGTCGCGCCGAAGTGGCAGCCGGCCGGCTTGCCGCCGCCGCAGGTGTAATTGGCGAAGCGCTCACAATCAGTCGTCGCAACGCTGAACAGTATCCCGCCGATAAAAACTTGCAGGCCAACCTCGCGATCGGCCACGGTCAGCTTGGCGACGTGCTCCGCGGGCAGGGGGATGGTGCCGGGGCGGAGCGGGCCTATCGCGACGGTCTTGCGATCTTCGAACGGCTTGCGGCGTCGGACCCGACGAATACCGAATGGCAGCGGGACTTGTTCGTCTCGTGGAGCAATATCGGCGACGTGCTTTCCGCGCAGGGGGATGGTGCCGGTGCCGAGCGGGCGTATCGCGACGGTCTCGCGATCGCTGAGCGTCTTGCGACGTCCGACACGACAAATGTCGAATGGCAGCGGGATCTTTCGGTCTCGTGGGAGAGGATCGGCGACGTGCTCCGCGCTCAAGGTGATGGCGCGGGGGCGGAGCGTGCCTATCGCGACGGTCTCGCGATCCGTCGGCGTCTCGCGGCGTCCGACCCGACAAATGCCGAATGGCAGCGGGACTTGTCGGTCTCGTGGAACAAGATCGGCGACGTGCTTTCCGCGCGAGGGGATGGTGCCGGTGCCGAGCGAGCCTATCGCTACGGCCTCGCGATCCGTGAGCGTCTTGCAGCGTCAGACCCAACGAATGCCGAATGGCAGCGGGATCTCGCTATCAGTTTCGAGCGCGTCGGCGATATTGCAGCGGGAAATGGTGACGACCCAGCTGCAATCGAAGCGTTTGAACGCGCGCTGAAGATTTACGCCGCCTTGGTCGAACGACAACCGGATGATCATCAGGCCCGCGTGTTCTCTGTCGTGCCGCATATGCGGCTCGCGAATCTCAAAGGCGCTGAGGGCAAAACCCATGTCGAGGCCGCATTGGGCATCCTGAAACCACTTGCAGCGGAGGGGCGGCTCGATGCAAAGCGCAATGACTGGATCCCGGAGCTGGAGGCGCAGTTGAGATTCGCGAGCCGCATATGCGGCACGACAGAGAACACGCGGGCCT
>JBCAXC010000403.1:0-2766 GCA_038534255.1 Pseudomonadota bacterium | reverse complement strand
CCCAGTCCGCCAACTACCGCGCGATGATGCGGGTAGAGCAGAAGAAGAAGACCTGGACCGACGCACAGCTGCTCTACATCTCTCAGCTGCATCTCTTCACCATCCTCTGGCTCACCGGAAACGTCGAGGTCTCGGCCGATGGCGGGGAGAAGAACATCGAGCTCAAGGAAGGTGACAAGGCGAAGAAGCCGACGTGCACTGATACCGAGCGCGAGAACGTCAAGAAACGGATTGTCGCCTACGTCAAAAGCACAGGCGGCAAGGTCCAGTAGCGGTCGAAGGTTTCGGAGAGGCATGCGTGGCTGACAGCCTCAAGGCGCGCCTCGGCACAACCCGTCGTTGACTTCCCCATCGTTATCAGGGATACCGCGCGCATCCGTTGGCCATATTGGGTCTGCGGAGCCGCGCGGCTGTGCATCTCTCATCAGAGCGACCGCTGTCAGTCCGCCCTTTCCGGGGGCGGGCAGAGGAAGACGCGTTTCATACTACAGCACACACATCACCACCCGGAGTGAGACATGACCAAGCGCATCAGCGCCAAGTACAAGATTGATCGCCGCATGGGCGAGAACATCTGGGGCCGCCCGAAGAGCCCCGTGAACAAGCGCGAATACGGCCCCGGCCAGCACGGCCAGCGCCGCCGCGGCAAGGAAACGGACTACGGTCTGCAGCTGCGCGCGAAGCAGAAGCTCAAGGGCTACTACGGCAACATCACGGAAAAGCAGTTCAAGGCGATCTACAAGGAAGCGACGCGCCTCAAGGGCGATACGTCGGAGAACCTGATCGGCCTGCTCGAGCGTCGGCTCGACGCGGTGGTCTACCGCTCGAAGTTCGTGCCGACCGTGTTTGCCGCGCGCCAGTTCGTGAACCATGGCCACGTCAAGGTGAACGGCAAGAAGGTCAACATCCCGAGCTATCGCTGCAAGGAAGGCGATGTCGTCGAGGTTCGCAACAAGTCTCGCGATCTCGCCATCGTCATCGAAGCGACGCAGATGCCCGAGCGCGACGTGCCGGATTACATCGACGCCGACCACTCGAAACTCGCCGCCACGTTCGTGCGCACCCCGGCGCTCGCCGATGTGCCGTTCCCGGTGATGATGGAACCGAACCTCGTGATCGAATATTACTCGCGCTGATTTTTCTCCGCGCGGGTTGAGAGACGCAGAGAGGCCGCTCCGGTTGGGATACCGGGGCGGTCTTTTTTGTTGGGCGGTTTGTCGGCGTCACGATTGATCGGGCCACGACGGATTGCCATGATCGGGTGAGGTGATCAGAGGGCGGACGGCGTGTCGAATCAAGCGACGGAGGATGAGACGGAGGCGGCTCCGCCCGTGTGGGATGCGGCGACGTCTGCCGCGTTTCGCAACGAGTTGCGTGCGCTCAATCCGTGGGCTGCCCCGTACATTGATCGCATTGAGACGCTGGAAGGTGCGGGCACATGGGATGTCGGTGATGAAATTCTCGGCAGCGTTCAGGCTAGGTCAGGAGAGGCGCGTGATCTCTTCGAAGACCTGAAATACGCCATTCGGGACACCGCTTTGCAGCGTATGGCGGGTGGCGCCGCGCAGTGGAATGCCTGGGCCGAGCCTATGGAAATCCTCGGACAGCGCGCGAAAGCTGGCAAGACCGCGGCTTCCGACGATCACATGATCTGGCGCCTCATCGCTCACACTCAACTCTTTGATCTCAGTTTCGTGCGTGACTGCAAATTTTCGAAGTTTGTTTTCCCTGATGCGGCAACGTTTGATGTGGCTTTCGGCGACAAAGAGACGTCGCCAATCAACGTCTGGCTCAATGAGGCGCGGTTCGGCGGCGACGCCTGGTTCAATGGGGCGCGGTTCGGCGGCACCGCAGGGTTCGACCAGGCGCGGTTCGGCGGCACCGCAGGGTTCTATGGGGCGCGGTTCGGCGGCACCGCAGGGTTCACTGGGGCGCGGTTCGGCGACATCGCCTTGTTCAATGGGGCGCGGTTCGGCGGCGACGATCCGTCTGCACCGGCGGGATCTGCGTATTTTCAACGCACAGAGTGGACGAGGGACGCCAACTTCAACCAGTGTCAAATCAATTGTCAGCTCACTTTCGCGTCAGCAATGTTTCGCGAGGCCGCATCGTTTCAATCGCTCGTGTCGCGCGTTGGGCTATCTTTCGCGGACGCATCGTTTGCACAGGTGCCCGATCTGACGGATGCCGCGTTTCATGTCCCGCCTCGGCTGGACAACGTGCGGATCTCCGAACAGCAGACGGTGACGTCCGGACATGGCACCGCAACGCGGGAACCGCGTGAGCGGTTGCCGGCCGCGGTCTTGCGGCTGACACGGAGGCTGGCGCACGCAGATCACAGTGAGAGCGAGGCCCGCTTTCGCGCGTTGCGAAAGGCCGCCATCGAGGCACAGGATCACGAGCGGGAGTTGGCGTTTTTTGCCGCCGAAGTGAAGGCGCGACGCTTCTGGACCGACCAGCCCTGGGGACGGCGCGTGCACCTCCTCGTCGAGCGTGGCGAATATGGACGCGTTGAGCGCGCCGTGGACGCGCTGACGTATGCGGCGACAGATGTGCAACCGCCGCCGGGCCTTGATGAGGACGACCCGCCTGACCGCATCGTCGCCAAGCATATCCGCTCAGCCGGCATGGGGCGGTTCTGGTTCGGGCTGGCCTACGAGTGGGTGTCAGATTTTGGGCGGTCGCTTTTCCGTCCACTCGTTGCGTGGGCCGCGCTGATCTGCGTCTTCACCGCGCTTTATGCGTCACTCCACACCGAGCCTGCCC
>JBCAXC010000402.1:0-2789 GCA_038534255.1 Pseudomonadota bacterium | reverse complement strand
GTCGAGCACATCGGATGAGAGACGGTCCCGCACGGCCTCGCGCAGGTCTCTGAAGGCAAAGCCGTCGTCACCGGCTCCTTCCAGCACATCGAGGATGGCGCTGCGCACGGCATCGAACTTCCAGAGTGGAATGTTCGTCACACCATCCCGTCCCTCGGCGGGCGTGCGGCAGGCCTTCTTTGGTTGATCCGCCATCGCGTTTCTACCGCAACGCCCGGATCAGCTTCGCCGAGGGATAGCTGTCCGCAGGCAGGCCGAGCCGCAGTTGCTCTGCCTTGATGGCTGCGCGTGTCTTCGCACCCATCTTACCGTCGACACCGCCGACATCGTGACCGCGCTTGACGAGGCTGGCCTGCAAACCGCGGATGGCCTTGTAGTCCCAGGTCTTCAGGCGCGGGGACGGTTTGGTAAGACGCGGTGCGCCGTCAAGCCGCGTGGCGAAATAGGCGGCGGTGAGCGCGTAGACGAGGCTCTCGTTCCATTGCGTGTAGATGTCGAAGTTGTCGTAGGTCAGGAAGGCGGGGCCGTTGCGGCCCATCGGCAACAGCAGCGCCGCGCGCAGACTGTCCGCCTTGATGCGTTTCCCGTTCGGCCGCACAACGCCCCACGCGGCCCACTGCGAGCGCGGGTGCCGGATCGCGAGGTCCGCTTCCTTCCAGTCGAGCGCCTTCGTCAGCTTCACTTCCTGCACCCACGGTTCGCCGCGCTTCCACCCGAAGTGTTTCAGGTACGCCGCCGTCGAGCCGATCATGTCCGGCACGCTGCGCAGCAGATCGCGCCGCCCATCGCCGTCATAGTCGATCGCGTGCGTCAGATAGTGCGATGGAAGAAATTGCGTCTGTCCCAACTCGCCCGCCCAAGAACCGATCATGTTGGCGGGACGGAGATCGCCGCGCGCCACGATTTTCAGGGCCGCTTTGAGTTGGGGGCGAAAAAGCTCCGGGCGCCGACAGTCATAGGCCAGCGTCGCCAGCGATCGTATCGAGGATTTTTTTCCCATGAATGACCCAAAATCGCTCTCCAGCCCCCAGAACGCCGTGATGACCGGCGCGGGCACGCCGAATTCGCGCTCGGCTTTCGCAAACACCCTGCGATATTTTTTCATCTGCTGCGGTCCGCGCCGCAGCCGGTTTGCGGAGACGAGCTTCTTCACGAATTGAAGGAAGCTGAGTGAAAAAATGTTCTGCCGCCGGTCCGCCCGGATGATCGAGCGGTCGAGCGACACGCCGCGGAGCGCGCTGTTGACCGTGGTGGCCGGGATGCCGTCCGCGATCGCCTCCGCCTTGAACGCGCGCATCCACGTCGAGAAATTCGCCGTGTTCTGGCAGTTGGATTTCGCATGCGCGGGTGTCGTTGCGCTGGTCGTCATGCCGACAGCCAGAGCCGCAGCGACGAGAAGGGCGAAACAGACACGCATGGCAAAACTCCTTGCAGAATATGGTCGCCGGGTCACACGGCGGGATGGCGACGTTTCGTTACCCATGCACCGAGTCGCGGCGCCTGCGCGACGAGCAGTCCGCTCGCCACGATCAGCCCCATCCCGATCCACGCAATACCGTCAGGCATCGTCCCGAACAGCATCCACGCTATCCCGATCGCCGCGACGATCTCCATGTAGGTGAAAGGTGCCAGCGTCGAGGCGGGCGCACGCGCAAAGGCATAGAGGATCATCGACTGGCTGATCGCGCTTGTGACCGCGATCGCGAGCAGCAGCCAGAGTTGCGGCGTTGTCGGCATCTGCCACGCGAATGGCAAAGTCGTCGCGAGCGCCAGCATCGCGATCAGCGCACCCCACATCGAGGTGATCAGCGGATCCGACAGCGGAGCGAGCTTGCGATTGAACAGAAGATGGCACGCGACCATCATCCCGCACATCAGCACGAGCAGCGCGCTGCTCCAGCGACCAGATGTTCGGACGCATGACAATCAGCACGCCCGAAAATCCACCAATCACGCCGAGCCATGCGACAGCCGGGACGCGCTCTTTCAAAAAGATCGGCGCCAGCAGCGTCAGGATAAAGGGATAGATGTAGAGGATCGCGATGGCCTCAGCGTAGTTCATCGTCCGCGCACCGGCGACGAACGCGACTGTCGCCGTGGCGATCGAGAGCGCGCGCAACACCTGAAGGAGAGGCCGGACGGGACGAAACGCGGCAGAGCCGCAGCGCAGCAGGACGAACGGCAGCATGATGAGGAAAAAGCCGAAGTAGCGCGCCCACACGATCATCAGCTCCGACATATCGACGGAGAGCATTTTCATGAACGCGCCGTTGAGTGCGGCGAGGCTCATGCCGCCGACAAGTAGGGCGATACCCGCAAGATCGAGCGAGCCGGGGACGGCAGGTGCGGTGTCGGTCGTGACCATATCCAACCTTTGTCCGCCGGGGACATCGTGTCGAGTCCCCGCCACATGTGGCGTCCGCTAAAGCCGCCGCAGCCGGTCGAGCGCGGATTGAAGGATAATCGCCGCTGCCGTCTGGTCGATCACCTGCGCGCGTTTCTTGCGGCTCGTGTCGGCTTCAAGGAGCGCACGTTCCGCCTGCGCCGTTGTCAGCCGTTCATCCCAGAGCAGCATCGGCAGCGGGACAACGGCGGCAAGATTGCGCGCAAACGCCCGGACCGACTGCACACGCGGCCCCTCGCTTCCGTCCATGTTGAGCGGCAGGCCAACAACGAGACCGACCGCGCCGCGCGCGTCAACGAGTTCACGAAGCCGCGCCGCATCGTCGCGAAATTTTTTCCGCCGCACCGTCTCAACCGTCGAGGCCACGAGTCGCGTCAGATCCGAC
>JBCAXC010000401.1:0-2797 GCA_038534255.1 Pseudomonadota bacterium | reverse complement strand
AGCACTGATCCTCGAGCCGCACGGCGACCTCATCGATGATCTGGCGCTGGACATGAGCGCCAACCACACAGGCACGCTCAATCCAACGCAACGCGTCAACGAGTGCCGTGCGCTCATCGAACATGTCTACGACTGGGCACTCAACACACCGCTCAACACACCGGATGCCGAAGCGCAGTTCTGGTATGTTTCGGAGGAAAAACTGGAGCCACGCCTTGGCGAGCGCGCGGAGGAAGCAGGTGCGGAAAAGGAAATGCCGCTCCATGTCATCCGCGATGTCCAGCGCTTCTACGCGGATCTGACCGACGCACCGGAGGACCAGCTACTCGCCGAGGTTCTGATGCGTCACCCGGAGCATCGACACATCGCACGCCGCATCCAAACGGTCGCCGCGTATCCCTACGCCGAGATCCGCGACAATCTCGTCGGTCGGCAGATGCGCGCCATCGATCTGCTGCGCTTCAAGCTCGCGTTCTTCGGCGCCGGAAAATTCGATCCAAAATCGGATCGCTGGACTCGCATCACGATGTATCAAGGCGCACCACTACCGCACGAACTCGCGCAGCCCGATTGCGATGACTGGGCATTCGCCGTCGCGCCGACACCCGTCAGTTAAGCCTCGCCCCGGCTGCGTGACCTACTCCCTCAACGAGACCCACAAACTCGTCAAGGACGCGGCGCGTGGCGCGGACTGGACGTGGGGCGACGCCGATGAACTCGCCCGCCTCGCCGTCTGGTTGGAGGTCGCCGGCGCAGCGGGGCTGGCCTACGCCGCAGATGCGCTTGAGAGCGACGGAGCGGAGATCAGAGATTTGTTTTCCGCACGAGACGCCGTCATGGTTCGCGGCAACCACGAGACTTTGTCTCCACCTCTCCCGTTGGTTGCAGTGCTCAGCGCACTCGCTCAGGACATCGGTCAAGCATTGCGCATCAACGACGCACCAACCGGGCAGTACGCGGCATATGTCTCTCCGGACGGCGAAGTGCTGTGCTGCCCGAACCTCATCTCACTTTCGACATCGTTGTCGGAAGGGACGCCCAGCAAGTGGACAGTCATTCTGACGACCGAGCAGCCATCGACCAACCTGTTGCCGGTCATGTCGCAAAAAATCAGAAGCGCTGCCGTCCAGACCGGACTCGACCATGACGCCGCAGCCCATCAACGTCTCGAAGCACACGCGCGCAAAACGCTGGTCGAAGCGACGGCGGCATCCCGCCTGCGAGGCGCAGGGGCGGGCACCGTTGACCGGGATTGAGCATCTCCGTCACGTATCTCGTCACCGACTGATGACTTGACGCCCCATCGGCGAAGGGCTTTGCTGTCGCCATGGCACTGACGTTCGCACGCGTAGGGTTTGCCGTTTCGCGTTCTTGGCGCGCCATCACCTCGCTTGGCCTGCTCATATCCGTCATCGCAGCCATAACCTCCAACGCACACGCGACAGGTCCCCGCCTCGCCCAGTCCGCGGCCACGCTTCCGAGCCATTGCGTCGCACTCGTCGATTACGATCGGCGACCGCCCGTGCGCTACGCAGCGACCGGTACCAAACTCGACATCGGCGAAGTGCGCATCCGTTACGTCGGGCACTCATCATTCCGGATCGAAACGCCCGGCGGCATCACGATCATTACGGACTACGCGGGCTATGCTGGCGAAGGCCCGACGCCCCACATCGCCACGATGAACCAGGCGCATTCTTCCCATTTCACAACGACGCCGGACCCGGAGATCAAACACGTGCTGCCCGGTTGGAACCCGGCCGGCGGTCCAGCGCGCCACAACATCACCGTCGGTGATGTACGCGTGCGCAATGTGCCGACAGACATCCGCGACTACGTCGGCGGCCGCCTCAAGGATGGAAACTCGATTTTCGTCTTCGAGGCCGCCGGTCTTTGCATCGGTCATCTCGGCCACCTGCATCACAAGCTGTCACCGGACGATATCGCGAAGATCGGCCGCCTCGACATCGTGCTTGTCCCCGTCGACGGCACGTTCACGATGGACCAGGACAGCATGCGTGAGGTTGCCGCCACGCTGAAATCGAAGATCGTGATCCCGATGCACTGGTTCACGATCAATTCCCTGAACGAGTTTCTGCTTGGCGCCGCGAAAGACTTCACCGTCGAGACGCTCAACAAGCGTGAGGTCGTGATCTCGCTGAACGATCTGCCGAGCCGACCGAAAGTGCTTGTTCTTTCCCCCTTCTGACGCCAGTTTCGCGCGCACTCGAGCAACGCGAAACGAACCAGGCCTCCAGATGCGATCACGCCGCGCGATCCACGTCATCGCTGCCCATGCGGAAGGCGAAGTCGGACGGGTGATCACCGGCGGAGTTCTCCCGCCACCAGGCGCCACGCTGATGGAACAACGCACCTGGCTCGAACACAACGACGACCTCCGCCAGCTTCTGATCCGCGAGCCCCGCGGCGGTGTTTTCACCCACTACAATCTCATCGTACCGGCGAAAGATCCGCGCGCCGATGCAGGGTTCATCATCATGGAGCCGACTGATTATCCTCCCATGTCGGGCTCAAACTCGATCTGCGTTGCGACGGTCCTGCTTGAGACCGGCATCCTCGCAATGGATGAGCCGATCACACACCTGACGCTCGAGACGCCAGGCGGGCTCGTCGCGATCGAAGCAACCTGCGAGGGCGGTCGCTGCAAGAGCATCAAGACCACCAACGTCCCCTGCTACGCCCACGCGCTCGATCAGACAGTCTCCGTTGAGGGTCTCGGCGACGTCACGTTCGACATCTGTTACGGTGGCGCGTTCTTCGCCCTGGTCGACGCCGC
>JBCAXC010000400.1:0-2811 GCA_038534255.1 Pseudomonadota bacterium | reverse complement strand
GCGGTGCCATTCGAGATGACCGCGATCAGGTTGCCCTTGTTGGTGTAGCGATAGGCGAGCGACGGGTCCTTGCCGATCGCAATCACGGGAACGGCGACACCCGGCGAGTAAGCCAACGACAGATCACGCTGCGTCGTCAGCGACTTGGTGGCGGCAATCTCGAGCTTGCCGGGCTTGCCATGGGCGTGAAAATCGAGCGCATCCTGGTCGGTGAAATGCGCTTCATCGAATTTGGTCGGCATATTTTGTGGGGTCCGTCGGTCAGCAGTGGCGGAATTTCGTGTGTGTTCGGACCGGGTGGTCTTGGTCGCACGTCCGCTTTGCGGCTAAAGCCTCGTCACACTAGAGTCGGGGCGATGGGGGCACAACCGTTGCCGGGCAATATTCTTGCGGTTGCGGGCGCGGCCGTGTGTCGGGCACAGGTGTTGATGGACGTTGGGAGATGGGAGCCTGTCGTGATGACCGTCGACGCCGAAAAAAAGTCCGCGCCGTCGGCATCCGATGACGCGACCGGTGACGTGTCATCGGGCGATGACGGGATGGCCGGGGCCGAGCGCACGCGCAAAACGCCGAAACGCGCGGACGCTCCCACGCCGATGATGGCGCAGTACCTCGAGATCAAGACCGCCAATCCTGACAGTCTCCTGTTCTACCGGATGGGAGATTTTTACGAGCTTTTCTTCGACGATGCGGTGGTGGCAAGTGAAGCGCTCGGCATCACGCTGACACGGCGTGGCAAACATGCGGGGGCCGACATCCCGATGGCGGGTGTGCCGGTGCATGCGGCGGATGATTATCTGCAGCGGCTGATCCGGGCCGGGTTCCGGGTCGCGGTGTGCGAGCAGACGGAAGACCCGGCGGAGGCGAAGAAACGCGGGGCCAAGTCCGTCGTGCGCCGCGATGTCACGCGGCTCGTCACGCCGGGCACACTCACCGAGGATACACTACTGCAGGCTGGCGCCGCCAACTATTTAACGGCGCTTTTCCCGCTGCCACGCGATGATGAGGCGGTCGGGCGCCGCATCGCCACCGCGTCGCTTGATATCTCGACGGGTGCGTTCGTGGTCGGCGAAGTGCCGCTGGCGGATCTGGCAGGCGAGCTGACGCGTCTGCTCCCGCGCGAGGTTCTGCTGCCGGACAGTGACGCGGGCGATGCAGCGCTTGCCGCGGCGATCGACATGGTAGGCGCTGCTCTCGCGCCGCTCCCCACCGCACACTTTCGCTCCGCTTCCGGGGAACGCGACATGAAGGCCGCGCTCGGTGTGGCCGACATTGCGGCGTTTGGCGCTTTTACGCGGGGAGAACTCGCGGCGGTGGCCGGGCTGCTCAAGTATGTCGACCTAACGCAGATCGGCGCGAAACCTATTGTGCGGCCACCGACGCGCTGCGGCACCGACCATGTGATGGTTATCGACGCGGCGACGCGTGCCAACCTTGAGTTGATCCGAACGACATCGGGCGCGCGAAAGGATTCTCTGCTGGAGACGATGGACCGCACAGTGACCGGGCCCGGCGCCCGAGAGCTTGCCGCGCGGATCTCCAGCCCGTTGACTGACCCGCGCGAGATCGACGCCCGGCTTGATGTGGTGGCATTTTTTCTCGAGGCGCGTGTGCTTCGGGAGAGCCTGCGCACCACGTTACGCACCGCCCCTGATATGGCGCGCGCCATCTCTCGCCTTGCGCTGCAGCGGGGGACACCGCGGGATCTCGGCAGTGTGCGCGATGCGCTAGCCGCCGGGGCAGCATGCCGGTCTGCGCTTGAGAACCCAGTGGCAAACCAGCTGACTGCGCCGGAGTTGCCCCGGCTTGCGGCAGCGCTGGCCGCGCGACTGGAGAGCGCACTAAAGACGCTCTCTGCAACTCTCACAGCGGCGCTCGAAGAGACACTTCCCGCGCACGGTCGCGACGGAGGATATATTCGCGCCGGATTTTCCTCCGACCTCGATGAAAACAGACAGTTGCGCGACGAGAGCCGGAGTGTGCTCATCGAGATGCAGGCGCGCTATCAAGAGCTGACCGGCGTCAAGGGTCTCAAGGTCAAGCACAACAATTTGCTCGGCTACTTCGTCGAGGTGTCGACCGCGAACGCGGAGGTGCTGCGCGCCCCGCCGCATGACACTCTCTTTGCGCAGCGCCAATCGATGGCGAATGCGGTGCGTTTCATGACGCCGGAGCTTTCCGAGATCGAAGGGCGGATCACGGCGGCGGGCGAGCGTGCCCTCTCGATCGAACAAGACATTTTCTCTACCCTTGCGGCTGACATTCACGCGCAGCGCGAAGGGCTGAGCGATGTCGCTGACGCGCTCGCAGAACTCGACTGCTACACCGCGCTGGCGCTTCTCGCCGATGAAGAAGGGCACACGCGCCCGCAGGTTGATGACAGCCGGACGTTCATGCTGGACGGCGCGCAGCATCCGGTGGTTGCGCGCGCCCTGCGGCAGTCGGGCGACGGGCCGTTCATCGCCAACGACTGCCGCCTTGCGCCGGCGCGTGAGGCGGGCGGGGCAATCGCGCAAGTGCAGGCGCGGGCGGAGACGTCTTCGAGCTCCGACAACCGCGCGTTGCAGATGCCGGATGGCACGCTGACGGATCAGGGCCCTGGGCCGCATGGAGGTTTTGACGAGGAGACCGGCGCGCGTATCTGGCTGGTGACCGGGCCAAACATGGCGGGCAAGTCCACCTTCCTGCGTCAGAACGCGCTCATCGCCGTGATGGCGCAGATCGGCGCGTATGTGCCCGCCGAACGCGCGCACATCGGCGTTATTGATCGACTGTTCTCGCGGGTCGGGGCCGCTGACGACCTGGCGCGGG
>JBCAXC010000399.1:0-2815 GCA_038534255.1 Pseudomonadota bacterium | reverse complement strand
ATCATCATGAACGCGGCGGATTCCCCTTCAATGTCGGGCGGCACAAAGCGGCGGGTGTCGTCGCCGCCGTCAATTTTCTCCACCTTGATGACATCCGCGCCCATGTCGGCGAGCATGAGCCCGCATACGGGGCCAGCCATGATATGGGCGAGCTCGAGCACGCGCACACCGGCGAGGGGCCCGGTTGCATTCGATGAGGTTGTCTCCGGGGCACCTGTCGACATGTCAGGTGCCTGACCACTTTGGCGCACGCTTTTCGAGGAAGGCGGTCATGCCTTCGCGAAAATCTGTGGAAGTGTAGCAAAGCGCGATCAGATCCTCGTCGTCGACCTGGCTTGCGGCGTCCTGTAGGCGACGCAGGGATTCCTTCGTCGCGCGCATGGTCAAGGGGGCATGTTCTGCAAGGCGTTTTGCCAGCATGTTTGCCGCTTCACTTGCCGCTTCCGGGCTCTCATGGATGGAGCTGATCAGACCGATGGCCTGCGCTTCGGCGCTCTCGATCAGCCGGTTGGTGAGGATGATCTCCTTCAGGCGCGCGACGCCGATCAGGTCTGCAAGGCGGGAGAGGTTCCACGCCGAGAGGCAGTTGCCGAGTGTGCGCGCGATGGGGAAACCGAAGCGGAGTTTATTGTCGGCGATCCGCAGGTCGCAGACGGTTGCGATGGCCGCGCCACCGCCGGTGCAAGCGCCAGTGAGGACGGCGATGGTCGGAACGGGGCAGCGCTCGATCTGGCTGAGGATGCCCGCCATCTTGGTTTCATAGCCGAGCGCCTGTTCGGCTGTCGTGAAGTCGCGAAAGAGTGAGATGTCGGTTCCCGCGGCAAACGCCTTGCCGCCTTCGCCGGAGACGATGAGGGCGCGCACACTCGCATCGTCCGGCATTGTGGCGCAGACTTTGGCGAGGCCTTCGTACATGGCGAAGGTGAGTGCGTTGCGTTGCTCCGGGCGTTGAAACACAAAATGGCCGATGCCGTCGGAGACGGCGTAGCTGAACTCCGCACTCTCATGAGTCGTAGGCGATGAGTCGGTCATTCTGCCGCGACCGCCTGTGCATGGTCTGTTCCCACCGCGCTCGTGCGCAAGCTCTCCATTGCTGCTGTCACGCCGCCTGCCTGATGTGGGATGTCGGCGAGAGCCAGCCCCATCTCGACGCCGGTCAGCGTACCCATCAGCGTCAGGTCGTTGAAATCGCCGAGGTGGCCGATCCGGAAAACGCGGTCCGCGACTTTGCCGAGGCCTGTGCCGAGCGACATGTCGAAACGTTCGAGGATTGTCTGGCGGATGTGGTCAGCGCTCGTGCCGTCCGGCGCGATGATGGCAGTGAGCGAGGAGGAATAATGTTCGGGCTTCTCGCAGAGGATTTCGAGGCCCCATGCATTCACGGCAGCGCGCGTCGCTTCGGCGTGGCGATCGTGGCGGGCGAAGACATTGTCGAGGCCTTCTTCGAGCAGCATGTCGACTGCCGTATCGAGGCCATACAGCAGGTTGGTGGCTGGTGTGTAAGGCCAAAACCCTTTCTGGTTGGCGGTGAGAATATCTTCCCAGTCCCAATAGGTCCGCGGCAGCGCGGCGCGTTTGTGTGCGTCGAGCGCTTTCTCGCTGATGGCGTTGAACGAGAGGCCTGGTGGCAGCATCAGACCCTTCTGCGATCCGGCGACGGTGACATCGACGCCCCACGCGTCATGCTTGTAATCGATCGAAGCGAGGGAGGAAATTGTGTCGACCATCAGCAGTGCCGGGTGGCCGGTGTCGTCGATTGCACGGCGGATGTCTGCAATCGGGCTGACGCAACCGGTTGCGGTCTCGTTGTGGACGACGCAGACGGCCTTGATCTCGTGTGCGCTGTCGTCTGCGAGGCGAGCCTTGATGGCTTGCGGGTCCGCGCCGTGTCGCCAGTTGCCGGCAATAAACTCCGGCTTCAGCCCGAGCTTCTCTGCGATGTCTTTCCAGAGCGTCGAGAAGTGCCCGGTCTCGTACATAAGAACGGTATCTCCGGGGGAGAGCGTGTTGACGAGCGCCGCTGTCCACGCGCCGGTTCCCGATGCCGGGTAGATGACCACTGGCTGCTCGGTCTGAAAGACAGCGCGCACCTTGTCGAGAACGCGCAGGCCGAGCTTGGCGAAGTCCGGTCCGCGATGATCGATCGTCGGCATGTCGATGGCGCGGAGCACGCGATCGGGCACATTCGTTGGCCCCGGGATCTGGAGAAAATGGCGTCCGGCGTGAGCGGGCATGAGCGTGTCTCCTTCGACGATGTGCGCGCGGGTTGATCGCAAAAGCGCGGTTTCCCCTGCAAATCGGGGGCGGGGTGCTGGCGAGTGGCTGGCCAGTTGACGCATTGCCAAGCCATGGTGGGGCCGGTATACATAATTTTGAATGCAAAATGCAAGTGTGTTCGATGCAGGGGTTTGCGTTACGGGCTGCGCAACGCGCAACGCGTAACCGGCTGCGCATCGGGCGTCGCGTCACAGGTCGGCGGATCAGGGAGAGCAGCATGACGGAGACGGCAATGGCGGAAAGCCTCCACCCAGCCGCCGGGCAGATCGTGCGACGCTCGTTGCATGACGAGCTCATCGAACGGATGCGCGCGCTGATCACGGATGGTTCGCTGACGCCCGGAGAGAAAGTTCCGGAGAAGGCGTTGTGCGCGCAGTTCGGTGTGTCTCGCACGCCGCTGCGCGAAGCTCTTAAGGTTCTGGCGCACGAGGGGCTGGTTGAGTTGATCCCGAACCGGGGCGCGACGGTTGCGCGCTTGACGGTGGAAGATCTCGATGAGGTGTTTCCGATCATGGGAGCGCTTGAGGCGCTGGCGGGT
>JBCAXC010000398.1:0-2815 GCA_038534255.1 Pseudomonadota bacterium | reverse complement strand
GGGCAAGCAGCTGCTTGCCCCATGCGATCAGCTCGGCCGCATTGCCGATGCAGTGCGACGACGTCGAGCAGGCGGATGAAATCGAGTAGTTCACGCCCTTGATCTCGAACGGGACGGCCAGCGTCGCCGACGCCGTACTCGACATCCCCTTCGGCACTTCGAACGGTCCGACTTTCTTCGGGCCCTTCTCGCGCGTCGTGTCGGCCGCCTTCACGATCGCATGCGTCGAAGGTCCGCCGGAGCCCATGATGATGCCGGTGCGATCGTTGGAGATGTCGCTCGCCTCGAGACCGGCATGCTGGATCGCCTGATCCATCGCGATGTAGTTCCAGCCCTGACCCGCCTCCATGAACCGGCGCGGCTTGCGCGGCACGAGGTCCTGCCACGCGACCGTCGGCTGGCCATGCACCTGACTGCGAAATCCAAGCTCGGCATAGCGTTCAGAAGTGGTGATGCCCGGCGTCGCAGTACGCAAGGACGCCAGCACTTCTTCCGCGTTGTTGCCAATGCTGGATACGATTCCGATGCCGGTAACGACGACACGTCTCATGCTGTGGCCCTTCACAGTCGCAACAAACTAAGGAGCGCTCAGGGCGTCTATGCCCGGGCAGGTGTCCCGCGTTGATGAGGCCCGGAGGTCTCGATGAGGGATCATGGTCGGCCAGCGCCCCGCGTGACCGTCCAAAAGCGCGCGTCAGCTATACAGCATCGCAACGCCGTTCCAAGGCTCGATAAGCCGAAGGCGGCCTGGATATGCTGATGAAGAAGCGGTCGGTGCGCGAGCGTTGCGGTTCTGCGTCACATACTCAGGTAGGGCCGCGCGAAGGTCAGCGCAGGGCAAATCAGCTTGCGGGCGGATCTTCCTGAAACAGACCGACGCGCAGGTCCTTCGCCGTATAGATGACCTCGCCATCGGCCGACATCTCGCCATCGCCAATCCCGAGCACCAGCTTGCGCATGATCACGCGCTTGACGTCGATGCGATAGGTCACCTGTTTCACACTCGGCGTCACCATGCCGGTGAACTTCACCTCGCCGACCCCGAGCGCCCGCCCGCGCCCGAGACCACCGCGCCATCCCAGATGAAATCCGAGCATTTGCCACAGGGCATCAAGCCCGAGGCAGCCCGGCATGACCGGGTCGCCAACGAAGTGGCACTCGAAGAACCACAGATCTGGCGTGATATCGAATTCAGCGGTGATCAGTCCCTTGCCATGCGCGCCGCCATCCTCGCTGATCACCGGCATCCGGTCGAACATCAGCATCGGCGGCATTGGCAGCTGTGCATTGCCGGGGCCAAAGAGGTCACCACGTGCGCAGGCCAAAAGCCCTTCTCGGTCAAAACTGGTGGCGCGCTCGGTCATGGCAGGTGTGTCCGCTCGTTGGGAAAGATTGCGTGTCAACGCTGCCTGGGCCCCGCCGACGCAGCGGGCGTATCATGTTCGCGTCGCGCCAGAAAGCACGCTGCGCCGCGCAATGACGGTTGTGCGAACTGGTCTGGCGACGGCACTGCACGCTAACTGTGTCGCAGGGTCGCCCCTGTTTGCTTACAGTCGTCAATGGCCGCGTGTTGCGATTACGCCCCTGCCGGGGTATGTGTGTCGCGTGCGCTTAACCGCGCGCACTATCATGCAAAGAAGACGGCTGACGTACCCATGAGCTTCCGCCCCGCGCAATCTTCCGGCGACACGCCGCGCACCAGCGCCACCTCTCATCAGGTGAGCGAGCTGTTGAAGGACGCCGGTCTGCGTCCGACTCGCCAGCGACTTGCACTTGGAGAGCTGCTGTTTGGAGCGGAAGACCGCCATGTCACCGCGGAGATGCTCCACGAGGAAGTCGTCTCGACCCAGTTCTCCGTATCGCTCGCGACCGTCTACAACACGCTGCGTCAGTTCACGGAAGTTGGGCTGCTCCGCGCTATCGCCGTAGATGGCGCCCGCACCTATTTCGACACCAATACATCCGCACACCACCATTTCCTGAACGAGCGCACGGGCCGTCTGATCGACATCCCGAGCGACGAGATGCGCATCGCCGGTCTGCCTGACGCACCGAAGGGCATGGAGATCGCCAGCGTCGATGTGATCGTGCGCGTCCGGGACCGTCGCAAGGTCTGATCCTGTTGGCCTCCTCGAGGGCGGGTTTCGATGCGCAATCCACGTAGGTTCCGCGCGTTCTCCAGCTGTCTCCACCCGGCTGCCTAAGGCGTCACGACCTCTTGCGGATGAACACCCCATAGCCGTCGCTGCGCAATCCAGCCCTCATAAGGCTCGATGAAGACCCGGCACCACCGTCCGTCACAACGCTGTATCGCCGCGATCGTCCCCGCCTCGACGTAGGCGACGACGCCACTCGCCGGGTCAGCCTCGATCCGGATCGGGATCGGCGCATTGCGATCCGCAGGCGACGGTGCGCTCGCTTCCGCCGTGGCTGTCTGTTTCACCGGCCAGCCCATCACCAGCGCCGTACGCCGCCGCGTCACAAGACCCTTGAAGACCCACCCCTCATCGCCCTCGCTGTCGCGCACCTGCCACCAGTTGTCGAACTCCCGGATGACTTCGACCGGCATCCCGACCCGTCGGAACACCCAGACAATCGGATATTGCAGGCCGGGGCCGCGGCGCACGTTCACACGATCGGACTTCAGGCTGTGAAAGACCGGCTCCACCAACTCACGGACCACGGCGCTCCCGGATGTCTGCGCCATTGCCGTCGTAGGCAAAGCCAGCATAACGCCAAGCGCGGCCAAACGCAGCGCAAGCCGAATGGCACAGCAAAGAGAGAAAAAAGACATCGGCCTCGGCTCGAAATGCGT
>JBCAXC010000397.1:0-2816 GCA_038534255.1 Pseudomonadota bacterium | reverse complement strand
ACGGGAATTATGATCCCCGCCTGCTCTGCTGTGTCGCGACCAACACCGCTTCTTCAGCAGCGCGGAACAGCGCCTTGGCCTTGTTGACGCACTCTTCGTGCTCGCGCACCGGCACGCTGTCCGCCACAACACCGGCGCCAGCCTGGATGTGCATGACACCATCTTTCACAACCGCTGTGCGCAGGACGATGCAGGTATCCATTTGCCCGTCGGCGGAGAAATACCCGACGCACCCACCATACGGCCCGCGCTTTTCCAGCTCCAGCTCGTCGATAATCTCCATCGCGCGCACTTTTGGCGCGCCCGAAACTGTCCCGGCCGGAAACCCGGACATCAGCGCGTCGATGCTGTCGTGCGGTGCGGCGAGACGGCCCGTGACGTTCGATACGATGTGCATCACCTGGCTATAGTATTCGAGGAAGAAGCTGTCGGTCACTTCGACGGAGCCAATCTCCGAGACCTTGCCAGTGTCGTTGCGCCCGAGATCAAGCAACATCAGATGCTCGGCCAGCTCCTTCTCGTCGCTCAGCAGTTCATCAGCCAGCGCACGATCCTCAGCCGGCGTTGCGCCGCGTGGTTTGGTTCCGGCGATCGGACGGATTGTCACTTCACCGTCGCGTACCCGGACGAGAATTTCAGGGCTCGACCCGACGATTGAAAACCCTCCGAAATTCAGATGGAAGAGAAACGGGGAGGGGTTCGTCCGCCGCAGCGCGCGATAAAGATCGAAGGAGGGAAGCTGAAACGGCGTCGAAAATCGTTGACTGAGCACAACCTGAAAGATGTCGCCCGCACGAATATACTCCTTCGCGCGCTGCACCATTCCCTGATACTGCTGCTTCGCCGTATTGGAGGAAATCTGTGGGCGCTTTGCCGAGGGCGCATCGCCCGGTAACTGCATCAGCGGGCGCTCCAATGCGGCAACGGCCCGTGCAAGCCGCTCCGACGCCGCGTCATAAGCTGCCGCCGCTGACTGGCTCCGTTTCGGATAGACCGTCGTGACGACGGTCATCTCGTCTTTCACGGCGTCGAAAACCACCATCAGCGTCGGGCGGATCAAGATGCTGTCCGGCACACCGAGCGGGTCCGGTTTTTCCGTCGGCAGATGCTCGATCAACCGCACCGTGTCATAGCCCATGTAGCCGAACACCCCGGCAACCATGGGCGGCAACTCTTCCGGCAACTCAATGCGGCTCTCGGCCAGCAGACGGCGCAGTGCCTTGAGCGTCCCCGTCTTGAGAGGGCGGAATTTTTCGGGATCTTTGCGCGGCGTGCGATTGATCTCCGGCTGGTCCCCATGTGCGCGCCAGATGATGTCCGGGTCGAACCCGATGATCGAGTAGCGGCCACGCACGCTACCACCTTCGACAGACTCGAGCAGAAAACTGTTTGCCCGTCCGGGAGCGAGTTTGAGCAGCGCGGAGACCGGCGTTTCAAGGTCGGCTACGAGACGCGTCCATACAACCTGCGGCTTGCCATCGTCGTAGGTGACCGCAAAAGCCGTCGGGTCTGGCGAGAACGCCGAATTGCTCGCCGAAGTTTTCATCCCGACCCCGGCATAAGTTTGAAGCCAATCATCTCAGGCGTCCGGTCAGACAGCCGCGACGCGCAGGTCAAAACGAACCGCGCCCACCAGCAGGACCAGCCGGGTCCGTTGCCTGAACGATCGCTTCCTGATCGACCTCGACATCGTAACGGGACTGGAGCGCCTGCAAATACTCCGCGACCATCTCTTCGCCGATCTGATTGGACACCTGGTTCTCGATCAGGGTCGCAACAGCATCCAGCGGTTTATCAGGCGTCGTGATGTCCGTGACAACGAAGACAACCCGGTTTTGCCCGCCGAGCAACTCAGCAGACGCTGCACGTCCTTTGGCGAGAGAAAAAAGCCGACCAACAGCGCCGGATGGCAGGTCATCTGTTCGCGAAGCACGCTTCAGCTTGTCGGCAGTCTTCACCTCGACTTCGAGAGCCTTCGCCACATCGGCGATTGGCGCACCACCGTTCAGCTTGTCGACCGCGCCTTCGGCAGCCTTCGTCACAGAGAGGCGCTCTTCAGCCGCGCGCCACGCGCTGGTCACGTCGTCTTTCACCTCATCGAACGGGCGGAGTTTTTCAGGTGTGATTGCCTTCACCTCGACAAACGCGAAACTGTCCCCGCCCAGCTCGACAGGGTCCGCGTTGAGGTCGATCTCGGCACCACTGATACCACGCTGCAGCGCCGGGTTCTGCGGAAGCTCTTTCACAAACGTTCCGTCCGGCGCCTTGCCGCTCGAATCCACCGCGGCAACTTCCGTCAGATTCACATCGCGTTTGCTGGAAATATCCTCGAGCGTCAGGCCCTTGCCCCGGTCATCCTCGATCTGGTCATACAGATCGGCGACGCGCGTCACGGCACGCTCCTGAATGAGTTCGGTGCGTACTTGAGCCTTTACGTCCTCGAATTTCTGCGCGACGGCAGGCGTGATCTTCGTCACCCGCAGGATCGACGTCGACAGATCACCGCTGACAGGCTCGGTGAAGCCCGGTTCCTTCAGCGTAAACGCGGCCTTGGCGAGCGCGCTGTCGAGGATCGCTGTGCTTGCAACATCGCCATAGCTGATGAAACGGTCTTCACGCCCTTGCTCGTCGGCGAGCGCATCAAAGGTCTTGCCGCCTTTCAGCGCATCGAAACCTTTTTGAGCCGCCTCCTTGTCCGCAAACGTGATCTGCTCGACCACGCGGGTCTCCGGCGTATTGAACTCCCGCGAGCGCGCATCAAAACTCTCGCGATCATCCTCGCGCCCAAGGATTTCGAAGATCGTGTCAACGTGGCG
>JBCAXC010000396.1:0-2817 GCA_038534255.1 Pseudomonadota bacterium | reverse complement strand
CACTCGCAGCGGCTGCGAGTGCGAAGTCCGAGCAACTGCGCGCGAAAATCCTGAAGCGGAATGTCTCGCTGCTGCAGAACCGCGACGGCGTCTGGTTGCGCCAAAACAGTATCGATGGACCGTCCGTCCTGTTCGCCAGTCATACCGCCGATGAGGGCCTTTCGCTCGCGAGCATGTTCATCCTGCAATACGACCGACGTGATCGGTTTCTTGCTCGGGTCGAGGCCTCAACGGCGAACCTCAAACCTGGATATTGGGACATGCGGGACGTGCTGGTCTCGCGCCCCGGCCAGCCGCCGGAGAGCTACGCGCGCTATCAGGTTGCGACGAACCTTACGCATGAGCAGGTCCGCGATGCGTTCGGCTCGCTGCTCACGGTCAGCTTCTGGGATCTGCCGCGGCATGTCGAACTGGCAGAGCGCGCCGGTCTGTCTGCCACGCGCTACAAGGTCCAGTACGAGCTGTTCCTGTCGCGTCCGCTGATGCTCGCAGCGATGGTCCTTTTGGGGGCCACTGTGTCTTTAAGGGCATTCCGGTTCGGGGGCATCCAAACTATGATCGTGCGTGGCCTTATTGTGGGTCTGGGGGTTTTCATTTTGGCTGAAATGTCACGCCAGCTTGGCGCCGCCGGTATCGTCACGCCGTGGGCCGCCGTATGGGTGCCTGCACTCATTGCCTGTTTGTATCCGTTGACCGCACTTCTCTTTCAGGAGGACGGCTAGCATGCGTATCACCACGCCTCGGGGGATGGCGATCGGTGAGACTTCAGGACCTGCATCGGCATTGCCGTTGCGGGAATGCGTATTCGCGCGCGCTCCGTCTGCGAATTCCAAGCGCATTTTTGCGACGATCGCCGCGTCCTTATTGGTTGGCGCGATCACGGGTGGCATGACCGCAACGCCGGTTCGTGCGCAGTCCAACACTGACAGCGTGCTCGATCAGGTGGTGCGAACGCAGGACAGCGCGGCGCCGCTGCTGCTCCAGGCTGACGAACTGGTCAATGACAACCGGACCAATACGATCGTCGCACAGGGCAACGTCGAGATTTACTACAACGGCTACACCCTGCTCGCGGATCGCGTCGTCTACGATCAGACCGAGCGGCGCCTAACGGCTGAAGGCAACGTGCGCATCAAGGAACCTGATGGCGCTGTTGTGAACGCCGAGAAGATCACGCTGACGGATGATTTCCGGGATGGCTTTGTCGAGAGCCTGCGTATCGTCACCGAAGAGAACGAGCGGATTGCTGCGGCACGCGGTGAACGCCGTGATGGCGAGGTTACGGTCTTCGAGCGGGGCGTCTACACGCCCTGCAAAGAGTGCAAGGACAATCCGGACAAGGCTCCCACTTGGCGAATCAAGGCGGCCCGCGTGATCCAGGATCGCGATATGGGCGACATCAGCTACGAAGATGCCTCGCTCGAGGTCTTCGGTGTGCCGGTGTTGTACACGCCGTTCTTCTCGCATCCGGATCCGCGCATCAAGCGGCGCAGCGGTTTCCTGCGACCAATGCCGGGATATTCCGAAGAGCTCGGTGCCTATGTCGAAGTGCCCTACTTCTGGGCGATCGCGCCGAACGCGGATTTCACATTTTCTCCGCGACTGATGACGAAGCAAGGTGTGCTCGGCCAACTCGAATTCCGTCACCGTGTCGCGAGTGGCACCTATCAGGTGAACCTCGCCGGGATTTACGACGAGGACTCTGAGGCCGGTGGTGCGCCGCGTGACGAGTTCCGCGGTAGTATCCAGACGAAGGGTCGTTTCGCGCTTAACGACTGGTGGCACTACGGTTGGGACGCGACGTTTGAGACGGACGATACGTTCCGTCGCTTCTTCAAGCTCGACAACACGTCTGTCACCGAACGGACGTCGCAGTTGTATCTGGTCGGTATGAATGACCGGAACTACTTTTCGGCCAACATCTACAAGTTCGAGGATCTGCAGACGGATAACGACAACGACGCCGAGTCCTTTATCCATCCGGTGATCGACTACAATTATCTCGCCGGGCAGCCGATCCTCGGTGGGGAATTGAGCTTCGATGCGAACATCGTCAGTCTCAGCCGGGACAATGATGCCGGTGGCGATCAGCAGAAGGCTGTGATCGAGGCTCAATGGCGCCGCCAGCTGATTGATGGTCTTGGCCAGTCATTCACGCCGTTTTTCCGCGCCCGTGGCGATGTCTACAACGTCTCGGACGATACATCTGGCGCTGGTGTGACGCCGACGGATACGCGGGACAATCAGGCGCGCGGTCTCGTCACTGCCGGGCTGCAGTACAGCTATCCGCTGGTTGCCCACACGCAACGCGCCTCCCACGTCGTGGAGCCTATAGGCCAGGTGATCACGCGTGGCGGCAACATCGACGCGAACGATGTGCCGAACGAGGATGCGCAGAGCCTCGTCTTCGACAACACGCTGCTGTTCGAGGCTGACAAATTCTCCGGCTATGACCGGGTTGAGACAGGCACGCGTGCCGACGTCGGCGTGCGCTATACGATCCAGGGCTTTGGCGGCGGTTATGTGCGCGCGGTGCTCGGGCAGAGTTTCCATTTGGCGGGGGAAAATTCCTTTGACGTCGGAAGTGGGCTGGCGACGGATAACTCTGACTTCGTGGCCGGGTTGAATGTCTCTCCGGACGAGACCTTCACGCTGTTGGCTCAGGCGCGCTTCGACGAAGAAAGCCTCACGGTGCGTCGCGCGGACATCGGTGGGCGTGTCGATTACGGCCCGCTCGATCTGACGACGACCTATGCCTACGAGCAGGAAGTGGCGGGTAACCTGCTCACCGAGGACGAGGAAGAGATCACTGCCGAC
>JBCAXC010000395.1:0-2819 GCA_038534255.1 Pseudomonadota bacterium | reverse complement strand
GTTGAAGCGGCCGCTCTCCAGCTTGAGGGAATTGTCCGTGCGCTCGACGGTCGCGATGTCAAGAAGGTCATCGTGGTCCCGCAGAGGATCGTCAATGTCGTCGCGTAACGCCCGCAAACGTCCATCCACGATGACCCGACGGACGGTTCTGCTCTCCGGGCTCGCGGTTGGGCTTGCCGGATGTGGAGGCGGAGGCTTCCAGCCGCTCTATGGCGTCACGGCTAGCGGTGGCGATCTTTCGACGACGCTTGCGAGCGTCGATGTGGTGCCAATCCCTGGCCGCGTCGGGCAGCAGTTGCGCAACGAGCTTCTGTTCAAGCTGCAGGGCGGAAGCGGCAGTGCCGGTTCGGACTATGAGTTGCAGATCGCGATCCGCGAGAGCGTGCGCCAGATCATCCGTGAGCAGGACGGCGACGCCCAGGGTGAGACATACCGCATCACATCGGAGTTCCAGTTGATCAGTGCTGCGGACAAGTCCGTCGTCCTGAAAGGCGAGAACCACGCGCAGGCTGCGTATCGCAAGTTCGACTCGATCTATGCAAACCTGCGGGCACGACGCGACGCCGAGAACAGGGCTGCAAAAGACTCCGCGCGCGCGATCTCGACCCGAGTTGCCGCGTTTCTTTCCCGCGCGTCCTGACGCCCCACGCTCTTCCTATCCGTGGTTGCAATCAAGACAGCCGGTGTCGCAAAGGCCATTACGGCCCCGTCGCCAGACCATCAAGCATTCCTGATTTACGGGCCGGATAGCGGCCTCGTAAGCGAACGCGGAAAAGCGCTTGCGTCGGTTCTGGCCGCTGCGGGCGGCTCAGCCGAGACGGCGGATATCTTGCGGCTCGACGAAGAAGATCTCTCCGCCGATCCGGATCGCCTTGCGGTTGAATTGCGCACGGTCTCGATGTTCGGTGATGCCAAGGTGGTGCGGCTCCGCTTTGGACCACGCGTCAATCCGGATGTACTAGGCGATTTTCTCGACGGCGCCCCGATCGAAGGCCGCCTCATCGTCGAGGCGGGTGATCTCAAGAAAACAGCGAAACTGCGCAAGCTCTTCGAGGCGTCGAAACATGCCGCCGCGCTTCCCTGTTATCCCGATACGCAACGCGGGCTCGATGCCCTGATCGACGAAGTGCTCGGTGCCGCCAATCTCGCGATCGCGGCTGATGCCAAGGGCGTGCTGGTTGCGATGCTCGGTGCGGACCGTGCGCTTTCTCGCAACGAAGTCGAGAAGCTGGCGCTTTATGCCGAAGGACAGGAGCGGGTCAGCATCGAAGATGTCCGCGCTGTTGTTGGCGATGCGTCCGAAATGGCGCTCGACCGGATCATTCGTGCGGCATTTGCCGGGCAACCCGATGCCGCGATCCGCGAGTATGACCGCGCGACTGCCGCGGGCCAGCAGCCCCAGAGTGTTCTGCTCGCGCTGCAGCGACATGTGCTGCGGCTTTTCCGGTACGTGGCTGCGCGGGATGCCGGGCGGTCGGCAGACACCGCAATGCGTTTGATGCGACCGCCGTTGTTTGGTGCCGACAGGGATGCGTTTCTGCGCCAGGCGAACACATGGTCGATGCCGAGGCTCGATGCGCTGCGAGAAGCTGTTGCCAAGGCGGTTCGTTTGGGACGAACAGATGCCACGCTTGAAGACGCGGAGGCAGCCCGGCTGCTTCTCAGTATCGGGCAAGCTGCGGCGCGACGCTGACCGAACCGGTTAGCCTTTGCCGAGCAGCCGATTGCGGATGTATTCGAGCTGGTCGTAGTTCCCGAACTGGATCGACAACATGCCGGTCTCACCGGACCCGCCTTTGATGTCGACCTTCAATCCGAGCGCATCGGCCAGCTCCTTCTCACAGGCGCGCGTGTCCGCGTCTTTCTCTTTTTTCGCTGATCGTGTGCTACCGGTGCGTGCGGCCTTGCCCTGTACCAGGGTTTCGATGTCGCGCACGCTCAGTTCTTTCGCCACGATTGTGTCGGCGAGCCGCTCCGCGTCCGGACGCCCGATCAATGGGCGCGCATGGCCCGCCGTGATGCGCCCGTCGCGGACATAGTCGAGCACTTTCTCGGGCAGCTTCAACAGGCGAATTGTATTGGCAAGGTGGCTGCGGCTTTTGCCGATGACCTGGGACAGGTCTTCCTGCGTGTAGTTGTAACGCTCCATCAGCTCAGCGTAGCCATTGGCTTCTTCGACGATGTTGAGGTCAGCGCGCTGGACGTTCTCGATGATCGCAAGTTCGAGGACTTCGCGATCCGACAGAACGCGGACGATCACGGGGATTGTATGGAGGCCAGCGCGTTGCGCCGCACGCCAGCGTCGCTCCCCCGCGACGATCTCAAAACCTTCGCCCTCGGCCGCGGACGGGCGCACGATCAATGGCTGCACGAGACCCTTTTCTTTGAGGGAAGCGGCAAGCTCGCTGAGTTCGGTTTCCGGGAATGTGCGACGCGGGTTCAGCGGGCTCGGATTGACCTGATCGATCGGAACGACGCGCTGTTCGCCTTCTGGCGGCAGGGACGTCGGTGCGTTGGCCGGCTCGCCGATCAGCGATGCAAGCCCGCGCCCCAAGCGTCCGTTTTGTGCAGTTGCCGCCATCGTGTCCCCCTCGAATGCGTGGCCGTTTTCGTTGTTCGTCTTCACTTGTGGCGGTTTGTCGGACCCGTATCAGGCCGCAGTGAGCTGACGCTCGCGCTCGATGATCTCGCTCGCGAGACGGATGTACGCCTGACTGCCGGTGGACTTGTGATCGTAGAGCAGGATCGGTTTGCCATGCGAAGGCGCCTCGGCAATGCGGACGTTTCGCGGAATGACGGCGCTGTAGACCTTTTGACCG
>JBCAXC010000394.1:0-2826 GCA_038534255.1 Pseudomonadota bacterium | reverse complement strand
ATCGCCATCAACACTGACGCTGATTTTGGAAGCCTTGTCGATCACGTGGTTGTTCGTGACGATGTAGCCGTCAGGAGAAATAATGAAGCCGGAGCCCTGCGCGAGGCTTGGACGGTTCGGACCGCGGCCACGACCGCGTCGACCCGGGTTCTGTTCGCCGCCGAAGCGCTTGAAGAACTCCTGCAGCGGATGGCCATCAGGAAGCGAAGGGAACGCGCCAGCCGGACCTGTCGTTGTCTTCACATCGTTGGTGACGTGAATGCTGACCACTGCGCCCTTCACGCGCTCCACCAGATCGGCAAACGAAGCCGGTGCACCGGGGAACGGTGTGACGACCGTGTTGCCCTGCTCCTGCGCGACAGCCGTGCCCGGCGTGTGGGTGGTCGCAAAGGCGACCGCCGCGACCGAACCGGCAACAGCCAGGGCGGGGAGAACCCGCCAGCCACGTGGTGTGTAACTTGCTTTGCCGGGGACGCCGGTCGACGTCGCGCACTCTGTCAAACGATTGTGGGACATGAGTTGCATCTCACTTCTGACGAAATTGATCGGATCGTATGGCTGCTTATGGGGCGCCCCGCCTTACAGCGGCCTTTCGTACAGATTACGATTTGTTAATATGCCGGGGCAGTGAGTAGTGGGAAGTTCGTGGTGGTGGATTTGTGCGTATCGCCCCGCCGTGCGGTGGCGTTTGTGCGGCTTGCCTTGGCGGCCGCGACGAGCGTGATTGTGGTCGCGCCGCTGATCGGCGCTCCGGCCAACGCTGCGGTGTTCGGGCGAGATGACCGCCAGCCCGTGCCGAAGGGGTTGAAGCAGCTCTCACAGCAGATCGGACGGCTTTACAATCCGTCGATCGGAACCAACTGCACCGCCTTCTGTGTCGCTCCGAACGTCATCGCAACAGCCGCACACTGCCTGTTCCGCAAGCCAAAGAGCGGCACGTTGCGCATGTCGGATTTCCGTTTCGCTGTCGGCACAGGCGCAGCAGCCCGGCAAAGCCCGATCGATGGCGCGGCCGTCAAATCAGCCGGTCAACATATCATCACCGGCACCACCCGCTTGCGCGTACGCCCGCCGATTGATGCCGGGAGTGACTGGGCACTGATGCGCACGCAAGACAATATCTGCGCCGGGCATGAGTTGCCCGTTCACGTGAAATCCATGCGCGAGATCGAACGCGCCTCCGATCGTGGCGACATGTTCCAGGTCGCCTATCACAGCGATTACGATGATTGGGAACTGGCGTACTCGCACCCCTGCAAGGTGCGCGCGGAGTTTCCGGAATTATCCGCCCGCACGATCCGTCGCGACTTCAAAAACGTCCGCAACCTGATCCTGCATCAGTGCGACACGAAAGGCGCATCATCCGGCTCTCCGATGCTGGAGCGCACACCGAATGGACCGGTGGTCGTCGGCATCAATGTCGGCACATACATTCAGTCGAAGGTCTTGATCCGCAACGGGCAGGTCGCGCGCAAGTTCGAGGCACGCCCAGTGGCGAACACCGGCATCAACGCCGCCGTCTTTGCGGATTTTATTCCGCTTCTCAGCAAGGCCGATATCCTGACGTCCCGCGACGACATCCGCGCAATCCAGCGCCGCCTGCAAGCCGACGATCACTACCGCGGCCCTCTTGATGGCGTCTATGGCGCGAACACCCGCCGCAGCATCCTGGCATTTCAGCGCGCCGCGGGCCTTGCGCGCACTGGCATCCCGACGCGTGATCTGCTTGACGAAGGCGAGAGACAGGCTCCGCCGCTGCCAGCGCGAAGCCCGCGGAGCGAAACACGTTCGCTTGCGACGGAGGCATTAGGCACGCTCGAGACCGATGGCATCGCGCGCCTTCTGCAAGCGATAGAGTAGATGGCCCGCCACGGTTACGCATCCCGCAACTCCGTGACGATGGCCGAGGAGTGCTCCAGCGTCTTGTGAACCGGGCACCTGTCGGCGATCTCCAGTAATCGCTGCCGCTGTGCATCATCCAGATCGCCGAAAAGCATAATGCGCCGCTCGAACCGGTCGATCCGACCTTCGCGCCCCTCGCCACACTCCGCACAATCCTGCGCGTGGACCTTTGCGTGCGTGACATCCACCTGAACGCGCTCGAGCGGCAGCTTCTTGCGGTTGGCGTACATCCGCAAAGTCATCGACGTGCAAGCGCCAAGCGACATGGCCAGCAAATCGTAAGGGGAAGGGCCGGTGTTCGCACCACCAACTGACGCGGGCTCATCCGCCAGCATCGACAGTTCCCCCACCACCATTTGCTGTTGGAACGCACCGCGCCCGGTCTCGGCGACGGAGACAATATTCTCCGCGCCTGGCACCTTGAGCGGCATGGATGGTTTCGGCACTTCGTCGACAAAGCGGGACGCCCATGCGCTGAGGACACGCGCAACGTAGCGCGCATCGCTGCGCTTGCTGAGCAGGTGATCAGCCTTGTCGAGCGACACAAAACTCTTTGGGTGGCGCGCTGCTGCGAAGATACGGCTGGCGTTGTCGATGCCAACCTGCGCATCGAGCGGTGCGTGAAACACCATCAGCGCCGCACGCATTTGGGCGATACGATCGATCAGGTTCTGCCCGCGAATGTCCTCAAGAAACTGCCTTTGGACCGTAAACGGCCGCCCGGCCAGCGACACCTCGGCAACGCCTTGGGTTTCTATCTCTTCCAGCTTGGCACCAAAATTCTCCGCGACGTGCACCACGTCGGCTGGCGCACCGATCGTTGCAACAGCTTTGAGCTCCGGCACATCACCAGCAGCGGCAAGGACCGCCGCGCCACCAAGGCTGTGGCCGACAAGAAGCTGTGGCGCTTGATGATGCTGACGT
>JBCAXC010000393.1:0-2831 GCA_038534255.1 Pseudomonadota bacterium | reverse complement strand
CGTCGTGACACCCAATTCACCGCAACGAGAGATCTTCGCCGCGCTGCTTGCCGCCGCGTTTGTCGGGTTCGCCACGCCCGCTGCAGAGGCAAGCAGCGCGGCGAAGATCTCTCGTTGCGGTGAATTGGGTGTCACGACGCGCCCCCCGGAGCGTTGCGGTCGGTGATGTGGGCAGAGCGCAGATAGATCAAGAAAGATGGCACCATTGTGTGACAACGTGCACGAACGAACCCAGTTCCTCGCTGCCTTGTGCGCTTGTCAGGCTTTTGGTGCTGCCAGTGCAGATGACGGAGCTGGTTCAATGCGCTGTTCGGCGGTGACGCTCGTAGGCGCGGGTCGCTTCCACGGGTTCGATTTGAACCAGGCTGTTGTCCGAGCGACAACGACAAGCGCGAGTGCGCCAAACACGTTCACGCCAATGACCACCAGTGGATGCATGTCGGTTGCACTCAGAAGGACGCCGCACAACTGTGCGATCACGAGGCTGGCGAGGAAGACGGCGAGCGACTGCTGGCCAACCTGCTTCACGGTTTCGACGACCCGGCCGGGCCATCCGTGTTGCGGAAGGTTTCTGCCGAGTTCGCCTGCTGCAACCCACGCAAGATAGGCAACCGCGAGGAAGTGGAGATAGCGGAACAGCCCGAAGTAGGTTTTCGTGACCAGAGCGGCGATGGCGCTGCGCGCTTCCGCCAGGATGGGGAACGCCTGCAGAAGCACAAAGTAGTGCAGCGGGATCGAGATGATGACAATCGCGACGCAGAACCAGATAAGGTCACGACGCACCGGCGGGGCGGGGATCCAGCCGCGCATGAAGGCGAAGCCCGTGAAGAACACAAGCTGCCACGCGAAGGGATTGAAGAACCAGCTGCGCTGCGACCACGGCTCGGCAGGCAGGTTCAGGCCCTGAAAGATCGGCACATCGAGGACGGCGATCCACGGCTGGCTTGCTGCAGCCCAAGTCAGCAGACAGGCGGTGATCGCGTAACTTGTGTTGATGCGCGCCAGCGCCATTACGAGCGGCATCAGCGCGAGGATGACGATGTACATCGGCAGGATGTCGAAATAGTTCGGCACGTAGGTCAGCGTCAGCAGTCCGACGAGGTTTGGACCCGGATCGTCGAAGAACGGGCGGAGATTTAATCGATCGACGAAATTGCGTTCGAACGCGCCCGTTTGATCGATCGCCATCAACATCGCGGCGATGACGAAAAAGACGATAATTTGCGCCCAGTAGACCTGCCAGACGCGATGGAGCACGCGGGCCGTGCCCATCAGCCAGCCGTGCCGGTCGAACACTGCGCCGAAGGCAATGGCGGAAGCCATGCCTGAGCAGAAAACGAAAATCTCCGTCGCGTCGGAGAAACCGAACCGTGCCGGTATCCATCGCACGAGCGGGTTCATTGGCGTGTGCGCAATGAAGATGATGAACATCCCGATGCCGCGGAAGAAATCGAGGCGGGGATCGCGGATGCGTTTGGCCGGGGTTTGGGACATGTTCAAATCTGGCGTTGGTCTCGCGATGAACATCGGGTGGGCGTCGGCGGCGCTGCGCGGCGACGCGGTCTGGCTCGCCCGCACCGTATGATGCGGGCGCGCCCTCCTGTCACGCCCTATTCAAACCGGCAATCAGGCGACTTCACGATCCTTGATCGTCATGTTGGCTGTGTCCTGAAGCAGGCCGTCGATCGTGGTGCGGCGGGTCTGCGTGTAGCCGTCGACACCGCCGCGTCTGCTGGCGCGATCATCGACGAGCCGTCGTGCCTCGGGCAGCGCACCGGCGCGGATTGCCGCCTCGATGGTGATCCGCTCGAAGACGTCGCGCTGTGCGTGGCTTCCACCGATCGTCGACATGGCGTCGCGGGCGGCGCGCAGGTTGGCGTAGGCGTTGACGTAATTGCCATCGTTGAACGCCATCAGGCCGGATGCGGCGTTCAGGCCCGGGTGTTCGGTGACGCGCGCCATGTCGCCGCTGCTGCGACCGGCATCCATGCGCATGCGATAGAGCAGGCGTGTTGTGGCGCGGTTTCTGTCTCCGCCAAGGAGAGACAGCATGTAGTGCAGATCTGCGAAAACCACGCATCCGTCATCGACGCGGGTTTCAGATATCGCGGCCAGCTCTTCCCAGCGATTGCCGACATCGACACCTTCGAGTTCGAGGCGCGAGAGCAACGAGGCCGCATTGGAAATATCGCGGTAGTCGTCGGTGCGGTCCTGACGGACTTCGTTGTCGTAAAGGCGCAGCACCTCGTCGTAGGCGCCGGTGTCGAGGTAGAACAGGGCCAGATGCCACCAGACGTGGTAGCGAAAGTTGTTGCAGTGGCGCCAGGCGTCCGTGCGGTCCTCCAGCCATCCAACGCCATCGCGTGCACGCGCTGTCATGTCGAAGACGTGGGCGACGGCGTGGAGGCCCCAGGCGTCATCGGGGGCGAGGTCAAGTGCGAGGTGACCGGCTTTCTCTGCAGCGGCCTGATCACCGGTCTCTTCGAGTGTGAACGCGTGGCAGCCGTGCATGTACCCGGCGATCCGGGGGTCGGCGCCATAGGCAGGCAGGATGACTTCGATGGAGCGGCGCATGCCGTTAGCGTCGCCGACAAGGAAGCGGATCGCGTGGCAGAGCTTGACGGCGAGCGCATCGTGCGGCGCATCGGCGAGATAGCCATCAAGGATGTCGGCTGCTTTGAACAAGCGATCCGACAGGTAGGCGTCGAGCGCATTGATGTAGGTCGTTGTGCGCGGATCACTCGCGCCGTTTTCTTCCGCAATCGCCGGGTTTCGCACTCGGCCAGGCGTGTCGAGGCTTGTTCAGTCTGCTTCTCGGCAGACGTGAACTT
>JBCAXC010000392.1:0-2836 GCA_038534255.1 Pseudomonadota bacterium | reverse complement strand
CTGTTGCTGACGCTTCCGGCCGCCGTCGCGCTCTTCGTTGTGCCGGAGCCGATCATCCGGGTGTTGTTCGAGCGGGGCGCATTTACGGCGGACGACAGTGCGGCGACCGCGCTCGGCCTCTCGGCCTTTGCGCTCGGCCTCCCTGCGTTCGTGCTGATCAAGATTTTTTCTCCGGCCTATTTTGCGCGGGAAGATACGCGCACCCCAATGATCTATGCGGCAGTGGGGATGATCGTGAACGTCGTCGGGTCGCTCCTCCTGTTCTTCTGGCTGCGCTCGATCGGGTGGCCGCCGCATGTCGGAATTGCTGTTGCCTCGACGGTCGCGGGGTGGGTGAACGCCGGCATGCTTTGGAGCACGTTGCGGGTGCGGGGACACTTCGATCTGGATCGCCAGACGTCGCGGGCGGTGCCGCGGATCATTCTGTCCAGCCTTGCGATGGGCGGCGTGCTCTGGGCCGGAGCGACTTACGCGGCGCCATGGTTCGCTCCGGAGGCCGGGTTCGTTGTACAGGCCGCCGCTCTTGCAGGTCTGGTGCTCGGCGGGCTGGTCATCTTCGCGATGGCGGTTCAACTCAGCGGCGCTGCGAACCTGCGGACGATGGCGCGCACGCTCAGACGACCGCGACGCGCGACGGATGCTGCTGTGTCCGAAATCAAGGACTGACGTCCGTCGCGTCATCAGCGGCGCTTGCGCCCCATGCCGCCTGCCGTCATAACGCCGCCGAACCGCGCGTGCCGCACGCCTGCGCCGCGTGACCTCTCAACTCTCCGATCAGGCTTTGTCACGGCGATGAGCATACCCGACCGCGTTTTCTCTGGCGTGCAGCCGACCGGCAATTTGCACCTCGGCAACTATCTCGGCGCGATCAAGCGGTTCGCCGAGATGCAGGACAGCTACGACTGCATTTATTGCGTCGTCGATCTGCATGCCATCACGCAGGACCGTGCGGTCTGGGGCGGACCGGAGGCGCTGGCACAGAACACGCGTGAGGTCACGGCGGCCTATCTCGCAGCGGGTATCGATCCAAAGGCGCATATCGTTTTCAACCAGAGCCAGGTGTCCGGACACGCGGAGCTGGCGTGGGTGTTCAACTGCGTTGCGCGGATGGGGTGGCTGAACCGGATGACGCAGTTCAAGGAAAAGGCGGGCAAGCACAAGGAGAATGCGTCGGTCGGGCTCTATACCTATCCCAACCTGATGGCAGCGGACATTCTGGTGTACCGCGGCACACATGTGCCGGTTGGCGATGACCAGAAGCAGCATCTCGAGCTGTCGCGCGACATTGCACAGAAGTTCAACGTTGACTTCGAAGACAGCGCCGCAGCAACCGGGTATCCGGACGGATTTTTCCCCCTGCCGGAGCCACTGATCACCGGGCCTGCCACGCGCGTGATGTCGCTGCGGGATGGCGCAAAGAAAATGTCGAAGTCTGACCCGTCTGATCTCTCACGGATCAATATGACGGATGACAAGGACGCCATCGCAAAGAAGGTGCGCAAGGCGAAGACCGATCCGGAGCCGTTGCCGGGCGAAGCAAAAGGTCTTGAGGCACGCCCCGAGGCGCAGAATCTGATCGGTATTTTCTCCGCGCTTGCGGGCGAGACGGTCGACGAGACATTGCGCACGCATGGCGGCGCGCAGTTCTCGGCCTTCAAGGGCGAGCTTGCCGACTTGATGGTCGAGACGGTTGGGCCGGTTGGTGATGAAATGCGTCGGCTGATGAGCGACCCAGGCGAGATCGATCGCATCCTCGGCGACGGTGCGGATCGAGCCCGCGAGATCGCCGCGGCCAACATCGCGACCGTGAAAGAGATTGTCGGCTTCATCCGATAGTGCGTACAAACACGCGTAACACATGCGAGATTCACCCAACCGGTGATGCTTCGCGTCCGGTATTGGGCTGGCGGACTGATGGTTGAACATACGAGGCGGCGTGTCTTTGAAGAGGGGCACCGCCGCAAATTTGTCGTCGTGGTCGATGGCACACCGGAATGCAGCGTCGCGCTGTTCTTCGCGGCGCGCGTGGCTCAACGCACCGGCGGCTCGATCTCGCTGGTGCACATCGTCGAAACGCAAGGCACTGGCGGTTGGTCCAGCTTCGGGACGATCAACCCCGGTGGTGGCGAGGTGCGCGCGAAAGAGATGTTCGCGACCTACCGCGAGAAGCTCGCCGAGTTCGGCTATGCGGACCTGCACACGGAGACCGTGTTTCGCGAGGGCAACAAAGCGGAAGAGATCACCCGCTTTATCGAGCAGGATGAGGACGTCGCTGTGCTCGTGCTCGGCGCGGCGTCTGACCGACGCGGGCCGGGTCCGCTGGTCTCGTCGCTCGCCACAGGCAAGCTGGCCGGCGATTTTCCGGTGCCGATCTATATCGTGCCGGGGACGCTCTCCACGGAAGAGATCGCGGCGCTGGCTTAGTTCCGGTCGTGCTGCGCAATTCGTGTCTGCCGTCACCTCGTTCGTCCACGGGTGAACTTTGACGCATGGGCCAACGTATACTAGAACCATTCTAAACTAGCTGCGTCCGCGCCGCCTGACGGCCCCATCCTTGGAGAGGCACTCATGTTCATCCAGACCGAAGCAACCCCGAATCCGGCGACGCTCAAGTTCATTCCGGGCAAGTCCGTGCTGACCGACGGCACGCGTGACTATCGCTCGTCTGCGGAGGCGGAGAACGATTCACCTCTTGCCGGTCGCCTGTTCGGTATCGACGGTGTCGACGGCGTGTTTCTCGGCAACGATTTCATCTCGGTGACCAAGGGCGAGAAGGAGTGGCAACATCTCAAGCCCGCGATCCTCGGCGTGATCATGGAACACTACATGTCCGGCG
>JBCAXC010000391.1:0-2854 GCA_038534255.1 Pseudomonadota bacterium | reverse complement strand
ATCTGGAGCAGATCCGGAAGTTTCCGATGCTGCAGCCGGACCAGGAGTACATGCTCGCCAAGCGCTGGACCGAGCATGAAGACAGCGACGCCGCGCACCAGATGGTTACGTCACACCTGCGGCTCGTGGCCAAGATCGCGATGGGTTACCGCGGTTATGGCCTGCCGATTGGCGAGGTTGTCCAGGAGGGCAACATCGGGTTGATGCAGGCGGTCAAGCGCTTCGATCCAGAGAAGGGTTTTCGCCTCGCGACTTACGCGATGTGGTGGATACGAGCGTCTATTCAGGAATATATCCTGCGGTCGTGGAGCCTTGTGAAAATGGGCACGACGGCCTCGCAGAAGAAGCTGTTCTTCAACCTTCGGAAGATCAAGGGCCAGCTCCAGGCGTTTGAAGACGGCGACCTCAAGCCGGAGCACGTGAAGGAGATTTCAACGCGGCTCAACGTGCCGGAAAAAGACGTCGTCTCGATGAACCGTCGTCTCGGCGGCGACTCGTCGTTGAACGCGCCGATGCGTGCGAACAATGAGGGCGCCAGCGAGTGGATGGACTGGGTCGAGGATGACGACGCGGTTGATCAGGAAACCGCGCTCGCAAACACGGAGGAGCTCGACCAGCGACGGTCTTTCCTCGCCGATGCGATGGGCGATCTAAACGATCGCGAAAAGCGCATCTTTCAAGCGCGCCGCTTGTCCGAGGAGCCTCTGACACTCGAAGAATTGAGCCAGGAGTTTGGTGTCAGTCGCGAGCGTATCCGACAGATCGAGGTGCGGGCGTTTGAGAAGGTTCAGGATGCTGTGACGGCAGCTGCTGCTGCGGACGCCGGGCGCGGACAGGCAGTTGCTGGCTGAGTGACGTCAAGGGTGGCCTGAAGACTGCAAGCGGGGTGTTTTTACGCGCGCCCGGGCGCTTGCGTGTGGGAAACACTGATGCGTCTTTACCGCTTTCTGCGGACCTGCTAGCTGGAGCTCATGAGAGTCTATCGGACATCTGTCGCGGCGCAGCGACGACGAATTCCGGGCCGCGTCTGTCGCGGCTGATCAGGCGGTCGTTTCGCGAGCGCCAGGTTTTGATGTCCGGTCTCTCCAGCTTACGGCTGTCTCTCTCATGTCCTTACAATCCAACGCTGCGGCGTCCGCCGAAGTGCACGCGTCGCGCCTCGCGCTTCCATCCACCGAGTTTCAGATCACGCCGATCGTGCGAGCCGATTTGCCTGCGCTGGTTGATTTGCATGATCGGGTGTTTGGGCCAGGGCGGTATGCGCGCACAGCCTATCGTGTGCGTGAGCATGCCCCAGCGCTGTCGGTCGCCTGCCGCAAACTGGTGCGCGATGGCGCGACTGTTGGGGCCTCGCAGATGACATGGGTTCAGGTCAGTGATGTCGAGGGTATGCTGCTCGGCCCGCTGTGCGTTGTTCCCGCCTATGAGAACCGTGGTCTGGGTCAAGCGCTGGTCGAAGCGTGTCGGGATGCTGCGGTGTCGGCTGGCGCGGCCTTTGTGATGCTCGTTGGCGATCTGGCCTATTACCAACGTTGCGGTTTTTCCCGGGTGCCGCATGGATCCATCGCGCTGCCGGGACCTGTCGATCCGGCACGGCTGCTGATCTGGCAGGCTGGTGACAATTCCACAGTGGTCAAAGGTCTGCTGGCGGCCTGCCCGGGCGACCCGCATGCGACACCGCGGGCGAGGTAAATCGCTGACGCGTCGGCTGACGTCCCGCTTCAGGCGCTTGATTTCGTCCCCGGCGCACGGCACGCAGAGGCATGCCTGAAGGACACACAATTCACCGTGCGGCGCGGCAGCACCGGCGTTTCTTTCGCAACAAGGAACTTGCGGTCGCCTCACCGCAAGGTCGGTTCAGCGACGGCGCCTCGCTGCTTGATGGACGCCTCTGCACCGACGTGACGGCATGGGGGAAGCACCTCGTCTACGTGTTTGATGGTGACAGCTATCTGCATATCCACCTCGGGCTGTTCGGTCGCATCCGAAAGGCGAAGCTGCAGGACGCCGTGCCGGAGCCGAAAGGCGCGGTCCGTGTGCGATTGCTGGGCCCGACGCATGTCGTGGACATCAACGGGCCAACGATCTGTGAAGTGCTCGATGGCGGCGAGTTGGAGCGTATGACCGCCCGGATCGGGCCGGACTTGCTGCGAAAGGATGCTGACGTCGAGCGGGCGTTTGCGCGCATTTCCAGGAGCAAGGCGCCGATCGGCAAACTGCTGATGGATCAGTCGGTGATTGCGGGCATCGGCAACATCTATCGCACCGAAATCCTTTGGCGGCAGCGGTTACATCCCGACATGCCGGGGAACGCGCTTGATCGCGATGCGTTCGGCGCGCTCTGGGATGATGCTGTGCGTCTGCTGGAGATCGGGGTCAAGCGCAATGCGATCATCACGGTCGATGACGCCGGTCCGTCGCGGCTGCGCTATCGCGAGCGGACCAACATTTTCGCACAGTCCACCTGCCCACGCTGTCGCGGTGAGGTCCGTCGCTTCGAGATTGCAGGGCGGCGCGCGTTCATGTGCGAGACGTGCCAACCGCTGTAGTTCGATGCGGCACCCGGGCTGGTAGCAGCACTTAAGCGAGGAGGCGCATCAGAGCGGTTTTGGCGGTGTCGAGGCCTTTGCGGCGACGCCCTTGATCACGTGATCGGTGACCGCGCCGGCACGCCACTGGCTGATCACGTCCGGATGAATGTAGCTGGCGCGTGCGCGGCGTGGGCTGACGCTTCAACGGTCCGAAAGTCTTTCGCCGTGATCCCTCTTCCGCCGACCGATTGAAGACAGGTGTTCGAGCTGCCCGCGTCGAGCGTGTGCGCCTCACCTCTCCAATCGATGTCGAAGAGGCGCTC
>JBCAXC010000390.1:0-2856 GCA_038534255.1 Pseudomonadota bacterium | reverse complement strand
GGCGGTGGCGTCGCAACATTGCGCAGCTTGCGCAGGAACTGGGCGCCTCCGCCGCTGTGCACGGCAAGGAAGATAATGTCAGCGCTCGCGAGCCGGATCGAGGTGACAGCCTTCTCGATCGCGTCATCGTCCAGCGTATAATCGGCGTTGCGCTTCAGCCAATGCGTTTGCAGGGGCGATGCGCCTGTTTCGGCCTCATTGCCCTCTGTCACGGCACTGTCGTTGGCTTCGCTCTCGCCGCGGATCGCTTCGGCGATGCTGGCGGCATAGATGTCACCGTCGAGGCCGACGAATGCGGGGCGCTTGAATTTTTTCGCGTTGATAAAGCGGCGCACGGCGACGATCTCGTCGCTCACCGCCGGCTCCATCGAGAATACGCTCGGGAAGCGCGCGTAAATATCGCCGCGTGACATCCCGGAGATCCACGGGACTCCTGCGTCGCCGACGCGGTCGACCACGCCTTGGCCGCGGGTGGATGACGACATGCCGACGATACCGACCAGATTGGGCAGACGGAGCGCTGCGTCCATGTTGCGCATGGTTTCTTCGGCGGTTGCGAAATCGTCGAAATATCGGATGTTGAGCGGGCGACCGGCAATGCCGCCGGCCTGATTGATCTGTTCGGCCCGTTGCGTCGTGAAGTGGCGGATTGCCGTCACGACGCCCGGCGTGAAGCAGCGATTGCGATCGGACGAATACATCACCGCGATCGTGACCGGCGTCGGTGGTGCAGCATGTGTCACAACCGACGACATCAGGACTGCGATCACCGTTGCGGCGACGCCGAGTGTGCAAACAACCGCGCGTTGCACAAGCGTTAGCGACCGGATCAGGGCGCCCGCTTTTCCAAAGGCTCTCGCAAACGCCACTGCCACCGCTCCTACGCCTTACAACTCCGTTGCCCAGTTAGAGCAAGCCGAGGTTCGAGGCGAGACAGAATGCCCACCAACGCATGCGGCTGTGCCTGCGGCGCGGTGAAGAAGACACGATAAAATTGTTCGGAGGGCGTAAGCTCGTTCGTCGACCGTGATCTGGTCAGCCCGTGCGCCAGTCGTGGCTGGTCTCGATCGTCTTTTCATCGACTGTCGCGCCGCGTGCACGGTTCATGCGGAGCTGTTCCTTCAACGCCGTGATCGAGGGAGCGATCAGAAAGCCGAATGACACCGCGCCGTCTTTTTCAGCAACAGCGTGGTGTAGGCGGTGGGCCTGATAAACGCGCTGGAGATAGCCGCCGCGTGGCACAACGCGGAAGCCGAAGCGGTGATGGACGAGGATGTCGTGCATAAAGAGGTAAATCGCGCCGTACCCGACGAGCCCGAGCCCGATGAAGAACGCGGGCGTCCACAGATGGAGGCCGACTACCATCAGTGACATCGAGATGCCGGCGAAGAAAATGCCGAACCAGTCGTTCTTCTCGAAGCCGCCGTCATAGGGCGCGTGATGCGATTTGTGGAGTGACCACAGCGCGCCGTGCATGATGTATTTGTGCGTTGACCATGCCACCAGCTCCATCGCCGCGACTGTTCCGACGAAGATCGCGAAGTAATAAGCGAATGTGAGCATATCAGGCTCCGTGTCGGCCAGAGATCAGGGGGTGGCTTCGAAGCCGCAACATACGCACGTCGCCCCGTAAAACACCGCGACACAACGTTGCGCTGCGGCGTTCTCCTGGCTGCGGGTTTCCGTGATCGATGCTCCGGTCAAACCTGTGGTCAGGCGGCGTCATGGCGCTTCATCAAGGTCGCGACCAGCAGGTCGGCATACCCTGCGAGCTGCGGGCGGCACACGTCTGGCAGCATCTCGATCGCCGCATCCCGCTGGGCAAACGCGGCGGCGCGGGCGGCGTCGAGCCCGTGAAACGCAACCAGCGTGGGTTTGCCCGCATCATTGCCGACGTCCTTGCCAGCGCTTTCCTGCGTTGCACTCGCGTCCAGCACGTCATCGAGTGTCTGAAAGGCGTGGCCGAGGCGCATGCCGAATTCATGGAGCGCGTCGGCACTTTCGTTCGGCGCGTCAGCCACGATGGCACCAATGCCACAGGCCGCACCGAACAAGGCGCCCGTCTTGCGGCGATGCATGACCTCGAGCGCTCTTTCACGCGGCAGCGTCTCATCGAGGCCGTGGAGATCTTCTTCCTGGCCCGCAACGAGCCCCTCAGACCCTACGCTCCCGGCGAGCGCTTCGGTGATCCGGGTTTTCTGCGCATCGCTCAGATCGTCGGCGCAGGCCACGACATTGAATGCATGGTTCATCAGGCCGATCGCGGCGATGCTCGCCGCGATCGGCACCAAACATGGCGTGGCTGGTTGGGCGACCGCGACGCAGGGACGCGTCATCCATGGCGGGCAGATCGTCGAGGATCAGCGAGGCTGCGTGGATCATCTCGATGGCGCAGCCCGGGGTCAGCGCAGGGGCGCCATCACCGCCGCCGCAGGCTTGCGCGGTCAGCACGGTCAGGATCGGGCGCACGCGCTTTCCGGCGGTCAAAAGGCTATGGCGCATGGCATCATGCAGGCGGCGCGGCGCGCGCGTGCTCGACGGTGCCAGCTCTTCGAGCCGCGTTTCGCTCCGGGCGTGGGCGCTGGCAACCTTTTCGAGAAGTGTTGTTGTCTCGTCCTTACCCGTCACGTTCTTTCGTCCCTCTCCAGCCCGTCGGGGATGTCCGCCAGCAACAGTATGCGCACAGATCGACGACTGCCCGCTGCTCGTATAGCAGCGCAAAGAGGATTGCGCGGGCTTGAACGAGCGGGCATCACGCACGCATCGACACCCGACAGAAGCGCCACAACACCCAGAGAGTGCGAGCATATGTCAACGAACGGAGCAACCCGGAATTCCATGGCGGCTGGCAGGAAC
>JBCAXC010000389.1:0-2859 GCA_038534255.1 Pseudomonadota bacterium | reverse complement strand
CACGATCCTGATCGGTGAACCCGAGATCCTTGTTGAGCCCGTGCCGCACATTGTCGCCGTCCAAGAGATATGTCCGACGCCCGGCAGCATGGAGTTTTTGCTCAAGACGATCCGCAACGGTCGACTTGCCGGAACCGGAGAGGCCGGTGAACCAGAGCACGCAAGGCTTCTGCCCAGCCGCCGCCGCACGCGCCACCTTGTCGATCTTCATGTCATGCCAGACGATGTTGCTCGCACGGCGCAACGCAAAGTCGACCGTCCCGGCGGCGACCGTATGGTTCGTCAGCTTGTCGATCAGGATAAAGCCGCCCGTCTGGCGATTGTCGACATAAGGGTCAAACGCGATCGCACGATCTAGCGCGATCTTGCAGTAGCCGACCTCGTTCAGCTGCAAAGTCTTGGCCGCCAGCTTGTCCAGCGTATTGACATCGACATGGTGCACAAGATCGGTCACCTGGGCCGTCGCCGAAGCGCTTGCCAGCCTCAGCGTGTACGCACGCTCCGGCAGCATCGGCGTGTCGCTCATCCACACGATGTGCGCCGCGAACTGATCGGCCACCGCCATCCCGCTGCCCGGCGCGGCGAGCACGTCGCCCCGGCTGATGTCGATATTGCGATCGAGAACCAGTGTCACCGCCTGTCCGTTGACCGCGCGCTCCTGATCGCCCGAAGGACCAACAACGCGCGCGACGTGCGCCGTGCGGTTGCTGTCCAAGGCCTCGATGGCATCGCCAACTGCGATCTCGCCGGACGAGATGGTGCCGGAAAACCCGCGGAACTCCGCGTTGGGACGATTGACCCACTGCACCGGCATCCGAAAAGGTTTTTCCTCCGCGACCGCCGCGACATCAACTGTTTCGAGCAACTCCATGAGTGACGGGCCATCATACCACGCCATGAACTTCGCGGGCGTGAAGACATTTTCCCCCGTCAGTGCGGAGATCGGGACGCAATGCACATCGGAGATGCCGAGATCACGTGCGAACGCACGATAGTCATCAGCAATCGCGGTGAATGTCGCCTCGTCGTAATTCAAAAGATCCATCTTGTTGACCGCAAGCACGACATGGCGGATGCCGAACAGCGATACGATGAAGCTGTGACGCCGCGTTTGCGTTTGCAGACCATGACGGGCGTCAACGAGGATCACCGCCAGTTCGGCGTTGGACGCCCCCGTCGCCATGTTGCGCGTGTATTGCTCATGGCCCGGTGTATCGGCCGCGATAAACTTGCGGCGCTCGGTCTCGAAGTAGCGATAGGCCACGTCGATGGTGATGCCCTGCTCGCGCTCCGCCTGCAGCCCGTCAACGAGCAGCGCCAGATCGACCGCATCACCCTGTGTGCCGTACTTCCGGCTCTCACTTTGAGCGGCCGCCAACTGGTCATCCAGCACCGCCTGGCTGTCGTGCAGAAGCCGACCGATCAGCGTGGACTTGCCATCATCGACAGATCCGCAAGTGATGAAGCGGAGCTGCCCCTTGGCGTTCTGCGCCGTCAGGAAGGTGGCGATATCCGGCACGTGTGAGGCCATCAGAAATAGCCCTCCTGCTTTTTCTTCTCCATCGCGCCGATCTGGTCGGCGTCGATCACGCGCCCCTGCCGCTCCGATGATCGATCAGCCAACAACTCCAGGATGATGTCTTCAACGGTTGCCGCAGACGATGCGACCGCACCGGTCAGCGGATAACAGCCGAGCGTACGGAAGCGGACCATGCGCTGTTCGGGTTTTTCTCCTTCATCAAGCGGCATGCGATCATCATCCACCATGATCGTTGTGCCATCGCGCTCCACGACCGGGCGCTCCGCCGCGAAGTAAAGCGGCACCAGCGGAATATCTTCGCGCAGGATGTATTGCCAGATATCGAGTTCGGTCCAGTTCGAGAGCGGAAACACACGGACACTTTCGCCGGGTGCGACACGTGCGTTGTAAAGGTTCCACAATTCAGGACGCTGCGCCTTCGGGTCCCAGCGATGATGCTTAGAACGGAAGGAAAAGATGCGCTCCTTCGCCCGAGACTTTTCCTCGTCCCGACGTGCCCCACCAAAAGCGGCATCGTAGCGCCCCGCATCGAGCGCCTGCTTCAGCGCTTCCGTTTTCATGATATCGGTGTGCACCCGCGAGCCGTGGGTGAACGGGCCAACACCGTCAGCTACGCCTTGGCTGTTAGTGTGCACAATCAGTTCCAGCCCAAGCGCCTCGGCCATCGCATCGCGATAGGCAATCATCTCGCGGAACTTCCAGGTCGTGTCGACATGCAGCAGCGGAAACGGGAGTTGACCGGGCGCAAACGCTTTCTGCGCAAGACGCAGCATAACGGCAGAGTCCTTGCCAACGGAATACAACATCACAGGGTTGCGGAATTCAGCCGCCACCTCACGCATGATGTGGATGCTTTCCGCCTCGAGCCGGTCGAGATGCGTCAAGGCTTCGGAACCGTGCATCGCAGCATCGGCCCGGTCACGCGTTTCGGCATCACTGATCATCGAAATCACTCACTCCGGCCGCAATTTGCAACGCCCGCGGCGCGCTTAACCTCAGGTAGCGCCGACGTCACCGGGCGTTCAAGACCTCAACTTGCGTTTGCAACCGGTTTCAGCCGGTGGGCGTGCATATGCGTATAGTGAGGTGCCATGAATTCATGGAGCCGCTGTGCCCGCTCCGGCGCTTTTTCGATATCAACATATCCGCGCTCCTGAGGCGCAAGTCCTGTCGAGTTCTTGAGCTTCTCATGCCACGACCCGCCATCGTACCAACTGTAGGTACCGGTATCAGCGCCCGCCTCCCACGTCAGCGCATCGGCGATGAACGGAATGCCCACCGCCTACTGTGAGGCGGTGGGCATTCCGTTCATCGCCGAT
>JBCAXC010000388.1:0-2866 GCA_038534255.1 Pseudomonadota bacterium | reverse complement strand
CTCGGTCTTGAGGTCCAGGACGACGGAGCGCTTGTTTCGGTTGTTGTTCACGAAGGATGCGGAGAAACCGCCGCGGCGCGTTGCGACGTGACGCGCATTGTCGCCGCGCGGGCTTTCAATCTTGATCACGTCAGCGCCCTGATCGGCGAGAATCATCGCGCCGAGTGGCCCGGAAATCATGCCACTCAGATCAAGCACGCGGACGCCTGTGAGTGGGCCGTCCGTCATGCTCCGGCCTCCCACAGCTCAATCATCCGCGCGGCGTCTTCCGAGAAGCGCTCCAGAGCGGGGCGGGCGTAAACCCGGTCCGCGCTGGCGCGGATATGGGGCAGGTCGGCGGCTTGTGGCATATGAGCAATGCAGCGGAACCAGTATGCCAGCATGATGTCGACCAGCGTGAAGCGCGCGCCGAGCAGGTACGGCCCGCCAGCGTGAAGACGTCGCTCCAGCAAAGCGAATGCGGAGAATATGTCTCGCGACGCGTCGGCGATCACGCTCGCTTCGTTCGCGCTTCCTCCGGCATAGCGCGACGGGTACCACAGACGTTTCAACGCAGGCTCCAGCATGCTGGTCATGTGAAACAGGAGCATCAGAAATGCCGGGCGCTCTTTGTGCGATGCATCGGGCGCAAGGGTCTGCCCCGCGCGCGCTGCGTAGCGTTCCGCAAGGGTGAGGTTGATCGCGGCAGTTTCAGTCAGGATTGTTCCATCGGGACATCGCAGGGCCGGTATCCAGCCAGCCGGATTGATTGCCAGAAACTCTGGCGTTCGATGCTCCTCGTTTCTGAAATCGATGATCTGTTGCTCGTAATCCAGCGCGAGCTCGGCAAGCACATGCTCGACCAGTTTCGAGCGCGAATCCGGGTGGCCATAGAGGAGGAATGGACGATTGGCCATCGCGTCGCCTGCGGGTTGGTCTTCACGTGGTCTCGAGTCGTGCCTCAGATTGTGGGCGTGCGCAATACGGACAACGGATACCACGCATGCGTCCGTCAACGCCCGAAGATCGCGACATCGGGGAGCTGCAGATCGAGGGTTGCCTCGTGCGCGTTTGCGATCCAGGCCATCGTCTGCGGACGATAGAAGACGACATGGCTCGGCTGCAGGCGATAGCGCCACGTCGCGAAATCGATGTCAGGCGTGAGCATCTGCGTCATGACGCCAAGCCTGCCGCCGGGGCGCAGCATCTTGAAGAGCTGTGCGAACTCCGTGGCAGGCGCGAAGAAGTGCTCCGCCGTCTCCGAGCAGAAAATCCGTTCGTAGCTCGTCTCCAGCTCCGCCTGGTCGGTTGCGTAAAACGGATCATAATTGCGACAACTGTGACCGCGTTCCTCAAGCATCGGCGCGATGGTCGGACCGGGGCCACTTCCAAAGTCCAGCGCGAAGATCGGTGCGGTTACGCCTTCCATCATCGGACCGACAAGGCGGGAGAGCCACTTGCGATAGCGTGGATCGTCGGGATCGTTTTCGTGAAGATCGTACTCGGCTTTTTCTTCCGCTGCCGTCGGGCGTTGCTTCGGGTCAAGGCTGACGAGATGGCAGACCGGACACGTGGCGTAGCGCCGCGGCGGCGGGGTGCGGACCGGTGTGAGCCCTGTGGCACCGCACAGCGGACACTGGCTCAGTCTTTTTTCGGGCCAGGCGGCAGGGTCGCTCACGCGGCAACGGCGCGGGCGTGGTGCGCGATCAGGCGATCGATGAACGCCAATCCGGTTTCGAGGTCTGACACCTCGACGAACTCATCGGGCAGGTGCGCGCTCGAGATATCGCCCGGCCCGATCACGATCGTCGAGATGCCTGTCTGTTGAATGTAGCAGGCGTCGGTGCCGAACGAGACCACATCGGCCGGCGGGGTGCTCCAGAGCTTCTGCACGAGCGAGAGGGCGCGGCCTTCAGGGTCAATCGCCATTCCAGGGAAGATGTGTTCCTCCACGAAATAGATGTTGGCCTCCGGATGGATGGCGCGCATTTCCGGCAGCAGTTCATCGGCGATGTACGCCTTGATCTCGGCGAGGTGGGCGATGCCGTCATCTTCCGGCAGAGGGCGCATTTCCCAAGTGACGTCGCAGGTGTCGGGGATGATATTGCGCGCCTCGCCACCAACAATGCGTCCGACGTTGATCGTGGTGCAGGGCGGTGTGTAGGGCGAACCGGGGAACGGTTTCGCCGCCATCGCCTCGGCCTTTTGACGGAGAAATTCGATGAAGCGGGCGGCATAGTTGATCGTGTTCAGGCCATTTGACGGGATCGAGGCGTGGCCGGCGAGCCCCTCGAAGCGGGTCAGGAATTCCATCCCTCCCTTGTGCCCGATGTAGGGCGTCATGCCGGTCGGCTCGCCGACGAAACACACGGCGGGCCGATAGGGCAGGTTCAACAGGAACGGCTTGAGCTGCGCCGCACCGAAGCTCGCGGTCTCTTCGTCGAAGGTGAAGGCGATGTGGATCGGCGTCTCGAGATCGGTGGTGACCATGTCGGGCACCATCGCCAGCGACATTGCGAGAAAGCCCTTCATGTCGACCGAGCCACGTCCGAATAATTTTCCGTCCCGTTCCGTCAGGTCGAACGGGTCGCTGGTCCAGCCTGCGGGGTCGGCGGGCACGACATCCATGTGGCCACACAGGATCGAACCGCCATCGATCTCCGGGCCGATCGTGGCGAAGACGTTCGAGAGCGTGCCGTCCGGATTTGTGTCGTGGACGGCCGCGACGCCGTGGCTTGCGAGATAGTCCGTCACGTAGCCGACGATCGGCGCGTTCGGCAGACCGGAAACAGAGGGAAACGCAACGAGGTCCCTGAGGATGGTCTTTGCCCTGTTCAGCCGATCCGACATGTTTTGCTCTCCTCGACGTGCGACCTGACATTCCCTC
>JBCAXC010000387.1:0-2889 GCA_038534255.1 Pseudomonadota bacterium | reverse complement strand
TTCGGGATCGCTCCCGGGCAGGCCGCTTCCCGACGGCTCACCGGGCCCCTCTCTCTATTGCGCGGTGATCGTCAAAACGGTCGATGAGCAGACGCGCTCGAAAACAAGCATCAACGACCTGTTGCGAACCTGACGGAGCCGGGGGCATGTCGCGTTTCGTCAATCCATTCTCGTTTTCGGGGCGGATCAGTCGTCGCAGTTTCTGGAAGCTGATGCTGGTGGTGATCGTGCCCTGGCTCGGCATCGCGCTCGCCAATGACATCTCGCTGTTGATTGGCAATGGACCTCTTGATGCGCTGCCACGCAACTGGGTTTGGGGCATTTTTCTCTTCACGGCATGGATCGCGTGCGCGGCTGTTGTGCGCCGCTACCACGATCGCGGACGGTCGGCGTTCTGGCTCATCGTTCCACTGGCCTATGCGGGATGGTTTGCGTGGGATTTCATCCTCGCTTCGGAAGCGGCGCGCGGCACGACGCCTCTCATCTTGCGTGAGTTAAGCGAAACGGAATTGCGTGCAGCCTTCGAGAGCGCAAAGTGGACCGCGATCGCCTGGATAACAGGGCTCGCGTTTCTCGCCGCGCCCGCGTTGCTGATGGTCATCGACCTCGGCTTGATGCCCGGCAAGCGGGATGCAAACCGGTTTGGTGCGCCGCCTGCTCATTGATTTTTCGTTGATGGCACCGCGCTTCGGTTATCCGAGCGTCCTGTTGGCCACACTGTTGCGGCAACATGCGCGATCTCTTCTTGAACGATATCGCGCGCACTAGCGTTCCTTTAATCTCCGCATCGTAATGTGGTGCAGATCAGTCAAGGATCCTTTCGGGGCAGGGTGCGTATGACGAGAACGATCCTTCGCGCGCGGGTGGCGCTCAAGCAGGCAGCGCGCGTATGCGATGGCCGCTATTGGGCGATGCTTGGTGCATTGACGGCGGTGAACACCATCGCGCTTGGGGCAACCGGTGCCGTGGCCGGGCTTTCGGTCGAGGCGTTCACGAGCGGCGCCCGTGAAGTTGCGATCATCAATGTACTCGCACTAACGCTGCTGGTCTGGCCGACGCTTACACTGACCGTTCGTGGATTTGCCGCGCGTCGGCGGTGGTGCTTCTGGGGAGCGCTTCTGCATGCAGTTGGCGTGTTCGCGGTGATGGAAGTCTATTTCGGCAAACCGTTTGGCCTGGCGTCCGGGTCTGCGATCGCCAATCTAGTGCCGACGCTGTTGTTCCTCAGCCTTGCGGCATGGCTGATTATCGAGTGGCGCGAGACCCGCAATACGGAATTGCGCGCCTCGCGCTGAGATGCGTGACGGCGTATTGAACCGTTTCCGTTTCGACCCCAGCCCAGGCAATCGCCTTCCAGTTTGTCCGAAATTGCTGCCGCTGGTTGCTCCGGCGGAGTAGTCTCGCGACGAATCAGGCTGACAGGAGGTTCGCCAGCATGTCGTTCATCGGACTTTTCACGAGCTTTTCAGGTCGTATCAACCGCGCCCGCTGGTGGCTCGGGATGGTGGTTCTTTGGGTTCTTGGTCTCGTTTCCGCGTTCGGAACGAACCCTGCGTTGCTGACGGCGATGACAGACCCGCAATCGCTCGCTGATCCCGCCGCGGTTGCCGAGCTATCCCGCCCGTCGATGCTGTTGATCGTGATCTCGATCATTCTGACGATCGCTGCGTTGGCTGTGATCTTCAAACGGCTGAATGATCGGAACTGGCCGTCCATCGTGAAGATCATTGTCGGCATCATCTATATGGGGGCTACGATCGCGAGCAATGCGATCTTGTTCTCGGCGCCAGACATGCTTGCCGCGCAGCAGACGGTTGCCCCACTTGGCTGGGTCCAGGGGCTGGTCTTCCTCTTCCTCCTGATTGACAATGGCATGCTGAAAGGCACCGTTGGCCCGAACCAGTATGGTGCCGATCCGCTCGGCGGGGCGCAAAATCCGGGCACACCGCCGCCTGTCGCTTAGGTCCGCACATGTCTGATCTTTCACCGTCAGTCCGGTACGCGCAGTCGCTCGTGCGGTGCCCGAGTGTCACGCCTGCAGAGGCGGGCGCGCTGTCTTTCCTTCAAGGGGAGCTGGAGCGGCTCGGCTTTGCGTGTGAGCGGCTCGTGTTCAGCGACGCGGACATTCCGGATATCGACAATCTGTTTGCGCGGATCGGGACGGAGGGGCCGCATCTCTGTTTTGCCGGGCACACGGATGTCGTGCCGGTCGGGGATGAGGCCGCGTGGTCGCATCCGCCGTTCGGCGCAGAGATCGTGGATGGCGTGATGTACGGGCGCGGCTCTGCGGACATGAAAGGCAGCGTTGCGTGTTTTCTTGCAGCGGCGGAGCGCGTCGTCGAAGCGCAAGGCGCGGGCGCACTGCCGGGCTCGATCAGCTTCCTCATCACGGGTGATGAGGAAGCGATCGCGATCAATGGCACGGTCAAGGTGCTGCAGTGGATGGCCGAGAATGGTCATACGCCTGACCATTGCCTTGTCGGAGAGCCGACATGCCCGCAAACGGTTGGCGAAGAAATCAAAATCGGGCGGCGTGGTTCGTTGACGGCTGATCTCGAGCTTGCCGGGAAACAGGGGCACGTTGCCTATCAGCATTTTGCCTGCAATCCGGTGCCTGCGATGGCGGCGGCGCTTGCCGCGCTCACTGGCGCGCCACTCGACAACGGCACGAACCATTTTCCTCCGTCGAACCTCGAAGTCACGACGGTCGATGTCGGCAACCCGGCAGAGAACATCATTCCGGCGCGTGTGACCGCGACGTTTAACGTTCGGTTCAACGATCTGCACACGCTTGACAGTCTGGCTGAGGTCTTGCGCCGGCGTGTCGAGGAGGCCATCGCGCCGTTCATGGCGGATGACAAGTTCTCGGCCAAACTGACAGTTTGGCCG
>JBCAXC010000386.1:0-2890 GCA_038534255.1 Pseudomonadota bacterium | reverse complement strand
GTCGTGTCGACATCGACGCCGACCATGACGGCTTCGATTGCTGCCGGGAAGTCACCGATTGTCGAGGACCAGCTCGAAGAGCTTCTGACCCTGGGTGTAACCGAAGGGTTGATCTCGACCACGACCAATCTGGTCGAAGCGGTGCGCGACACTGATGTGACATTTATCTCCGTCGGAACGCCGACGGCGGATGATGGCAGCTGCGATCTGAAATACATTCGCGCGGCAAGCCAGGCGATCGGTGTTGCGCTTACTGAAACGACGGCGTTCCATGTGGTCGTCCTGCGCTGCAGTGTGCCGCCGGGGACGACACTGGATGTTGTCGCAGAGGAAATCTCCGCCGCGTCTGGCAAGGTCATGGGACGTGACTTCGGGATGTGTTTCAATCCGGAGTTCTTGCGCGAAGGCGTTGCGGTTGTAGACTTTTATGCGCCTCCAAAGACTGTGATCGGCGCATCCGACGCGCGTTCGCAGGCGATCGTCGAGCGGATCTACGGCACGATCGATGAGAACGTGATTTTCACGTCGATCGAAGCGGCGGAAATGGTGAAGTACGTCGACAACGTCTGGCATGCGACGAAGGTGACGTTCGGCAACGAAGTCGGGCGCATCTGCAAAGGGCTTGGCATCGACAGCCACGCGGTGATGGACATTTTCGTCCAGGACACCAAGCTCAACCTCTCGCCGTACTACCTCAAGCCGGGGTTCGCTTTTGGTGGGTCATGCCTGCCGAAAGAAGTGCGTGCGGTGACGTACCTCGCGGACAAGCTGGGTGTTGAGCTTCCGCTGATCGAGGGGTTGATGCCATCGAACCGCGGGCAAGTGCTCGAGGCGTTCGAGCGACTCAACGCCATCGGCTTCGACGGCAAGACGGTCGGGTTCCTTGGCGTGACGTTCAAGCCGGCGACAGATGATCTGCGCGAGAGCCCGACGCTCGATCTGATGGCGCTGGTGCTTGATGCTGGCGTGACAGTGCGGGCGCATGATCCGAACCTTGCGTTCGGTCCGCACCTGCAGGGTCAGATCGACTATGTGCGGCATGCGGCGCCGCATCTTGCCGCGTTGCTCGGTGACATCGAACGCATGTGTGACGAGGACATTGATGCGTTCATGGCGAGCGTCGACGTGGTGGTCGTGTCGCATGCGACCGACGCATTTCGTGCGGCGATTGCGGCACGCGATCCGCAGGTCGAGGTGCTCGATCTGGCGCGGCTTACGAAAGAGCTACCGGACGAGCCGACCTATCACGGCCTGAGCTGGTGATACGTTCTGTGTTGGCGCGGCTCAGGGTCCCTGGCTGCGCCAACACAGCCCTGCTGCGGTTCTTCCCCATCATTCTCTTTGGCATTGGCGCGGTGGCTTCCACCGCTGCCAGCGCATCGTTTGCTCGTGGCGATTGGGGACGTGGGCCTGCCGGATGTGTCGCCGGGCTAGACAGTGTCACGCGGTTTCCGGACCTCGATGCTGTTCGTCGCGCAAACAACACATCACCGTCGATCGCGCATCTGATCGGTCAGCTTGAACCGCGCCCGGTCAAACGGCCGTGGGGTCTGCGTGAAAACGCGCGCTTGCTTCAGGGTCTCGGGCCGCGCGGCGGCACGGGTCTGGCGGTTGCTTTGCCGAAAGGGTCGATCAACCCGCGACATCCGACGGCGCCACTGGGTGGCATGGGGTGGCGATGGCGGCCCAATGGTGCGGACGGCGTGCGTTCGGCGTGTCTGGTCTATCACCTCTATCTTCAACGCGGGTTTGCATTTGCGCGTGGTGGCAAGTTGCCGGGCCTGTTCGGGGGCGATGCGCCAGCCGGTGGGCGGTCAGTCGATGGCCGGTCGGGGTTCTCGACACGGCTCATGTGGCGGCGCGGCGGGCGCGGTGAGGTCTACGCCTACATTCCCGGTCACCCGGCGCGACGCGGGCGCAGCATCGGGCGGGGTGCGTGGACCTTCCAGACGGGCGCATGGGTGCAAGTCGCACAACGCGTCGACCTCAACAATGCTTCCGCGTCGGATGGGCGTATCCGGGTCTGGATCGATGGCGCGTTGCGGCTCGATGCGGCGGGTCTGGCACTTGTGCGCGATGCCAGTGTGACGATCGACGGGATTATGGCTGACGTATTTTATGGCGGTAAATCAATGCCTTGGTCCGCTCCGCGCCGTACATTTGTCGCGTTCTCCCCGTTCGCTCTGCACCGCTGAACAGGCCTCCAAGCGCACACGTCTGTTCAGAAAGTCGACGTGGCGAAGCGGGAATTTGTTCAATCTGGCCCTATCGGTCGGTTGACCCTGTCCTTATGCTGTCATCCGATGGTCAAGAACGGGCGGTACCCGGACTGGCCTGAAGCCGACAACGTGAGGAGGGCTCCGACATCGCTAGTGTGACGTTGCGTGACGCTCTTCCTGTTGTCGTTGGTCCTGCGTGTGTGCCACTCAGGCTGCGCTGAAACGAACAAGGGAGACAAATCCACAATGAACCATGTCGATGATCTGCTCAAAGGCCTCAAGGCCGGGCGTATGTCGCGTCGCGACTTCATGCAGGGTGCGCTTGCACTCGGTGTGACCGCCCATGCCGCAACGATGATGGCCGACCAGGCACTTGCTGCGCCGAAACGTGGCGGCAACATGCGCCTCGGCCTTGCCGGTGGTTCGACGACCGACCAATGGGACGGTGCGACCCACTCTGATAGCGTGATGATCATGATCGGTCATGGCGGCGTGTTTGATTGCCTCACCGAGGTGACGGCGGACGGACAACTCGTCGGTGAACTTGCTGAAAGCTGGGAAGCCTCGCCTGACGCGAAGACGTGGACGTTCAAGCTCCGTAAGGGTGTCACGTTCCACAACGGCAAAAGCTTCGGCGCGGATGACGTGATCGAATCGCTTCAGCATCACAT
>JBCAXC010000385.1:0-2906 GCA_038534255.1 Pseudomonadota bacterium | reverse complement strand
AACATGATGTTCCCACTCCCCAGCACGCCGTGTGGTTGTCGACATCGCCCCCGCGTCGACATGCGGCGATCATCACGGGTCGGTAGCGATCGCACAGCGTGTGATCGACAACTCGAGAGATATAATCAAGCGATCCCGATCCGACCCGCGGTGGCGCTGGGGAAAACCGGTTGCGGCGTTCATGCCCCCGCGCTGCCGGAGCCTGCGGGGCCGGGCTGGGCGGCAGCGATAGGTCGGCCACCTGCACATTTGCGCGGTGTGTAAAGTTTGAGACGAATCCGCTCGGGTTCTCTTACCGAACCTCAAGGCCAACGCGTTATCCGTCCTCCTGAGTCGGTCTTTGAGGTGGTCCCGTACGATGCAGAAGCCCAAGCGTATTGCCGTTCTGTTCGCCGTCTACACAGCGTTCTGTGCAGCGGTCACGGGATTTGTTTTCCTCAACCAGTTGTCGGATCAGGCGTACTTGCAGGCGCTTGAAGCCGCGAAGTCCAAGCAGGGCTCCGGCGACGAGGTGAAACTGGTTGAGGTGACTGCCGAGACCGAGACAGTTGTCGTCGCGCGGAGGGAGATTGCCTACGGCTCGAAACTGCGGGCGGCTGATCTTCAGTTGATCGAATGGCCGAAGGACAAGGTGCCTGAAAACGCGTTCACGTCGATGGCTGATGTCTTCAAGAATGCGGCGATCGGTGACCGGTTCACCCTGGCGGCAATGGTGACCAACGAGGTCGTGCTGCCGAAAAAGATCTCGGAGCCAGGACGTCGTGCAACGCTGGCTGCGCTGCTTCGCAAAGATACGCGCGCTGTCGCTGTCGACGTGGATGCGGTTCTCGGGGTTGCCGGGTTTGTCCGCCCAGGTGATTTCGTCGATGTGCTGATGACACGCTCGATCGACAACGGAGATAAAGACGAGCATTACACCGTCGTGCTGCTGCAGCAGGTGCATGTGCTCGGTGTCGATCAGACCAGTCGCGTGACGAGTGACGTGTCTGATGTCGTGAAGAAGGCGCCGAAGACGGTGACGCTGGAGGTTGATCTGGTTGGCGCGCAGAAGCTGGCGCTCTCGCGCTCGATCGGGCGGCTCTCACTGGCATTGCGGCGGCCCCGCGGACCCATCGTCGCCGGTGTGCCGCGCATCTCGATTGCTGATCTGGCGCACGGCGGCCAGTCGGTGACGCAGGGCACCGTTCAACTCGCATCCCACAACAGCGGCCCCGCCACACCAAAGTCGCCGGTGGTGCAACCGAAGAAACTGACGAAGACGATTGCCGTGTATCGGGCGGTCGAGCGGAGCGAAGCGCAGGTCGTGGAGGAAAAGGTGGGTGACGATGCATTACCGGCTGATGACACCTCCGCCGACGTGACACCGTCCGGTCCAAAACGTGTCTCGGTGTCCGGCAGCGACAGCTGACCCGGCCTTCAGAACCCAGGTTTAACAATGCAGAGCCGGAGGTTGACGCCTTCGGCTTTTGCAGGTCGCACTGTGGCCCTGCTGATTGTCGCTCCCACTTGCGGGCTGTGGACAGTCTCGAAAGCTGTGCGCACATGCGCGTCGCGATAGACGCCGGGGCCGAGTCACCTGATACGCGGACGTCCCGAGGTTGCGCCGTATCGCGTGCGCGCCGGGATGTTTGTCCGCGGCGCGTCATTGCCGCTCGAAGTTGCGATGCGTTCGTCAATTGAGAGGGTAGCGGCATGGGGTGGGACTATTTGCGGCGAAAAGCGGGGTGGCTGGTCCGCCTCGGTGCTGTAGCTTTTTTCTCCACGTTGGTTGTGCCGGGCCTAATGATGGCCCAGGCGCAGAAAGTGGAGCAAACCTCGTACAGCGATGATCACTATGACGGTGATCTGGGTGTCCAGCGCACCAGCGTCACGGTGCACCAGTCGCGCGTGCTGCGCGTCGGGGAGGCCTTCGCGGAGACGCTGATCGCCAACGACAAGATTGCGGATATTCTCCCGATTACCGACCGGTCTGTCTATGTCGTCGGGAAAGCCGTCGGTACGACCAGCCTCGCAATTCTGAACGAGCAGAAGCGGGTCGTCGAAGTCTTCCAGATCGAGGTGACCCACGATCTTCGTGATCTGCGCACGAAGCTGATCGAGACGATCCCCCAGGGCGACATACGCGTCACGGGTGCGAACGGGCGGATCGTACTCATGGGCTCCGTGCCCGATGTGCTGGCCGCCGAGCGCGCGGTGGCGATCGCGGAGCAGTATGCACCCAAGGCCGTCACGAACGCTCTCAAAGTGCGCACATCGCAGCAGGTGCTGCTGGAAGTGCGATTTATTGAGGCGTCTCGTTCGGCGTCCCGCGAGCTTGGGCTCGGGCTGCGCACACGGGGCGATGGACTAGACGCGGATATCGGCGGTCAGGCCGTCGTCTCGAGCGTCACAAACTCCGTGCTTTCCGCAGCCATGCTGTCTGGCACGCAGCCGTTTGGATCATTGATTGCCAATCTGCTGGATCGCGGAACGCGCGCGGATGTGATCGTTCGGGCGCTGGAGCAAAAAGGGCTTGCGCGTCGCCTCGCCGAGCCGAACCTCGTCACGCTCTCTGGTGAGACAGCGAACTTTCTGGCGGGTGGTGAATTTCCGTTCCCGATCGACAGTGGCAACAACACCATCACGGTGGAGTTTAATCGGTTCGGTGTCGCGCTGGACTTTACGCCGACTGTTCTTGGTGACGGGCTCATTAATCTCAAGATCGCACCGGAGGTCAGTGAGCTTGATCCGACCGGCGGCGTCACGATCAATGGTTCTGTTATTCCGGGGATCGTCGTGCGGCGTGCCAGTACGTCGGTCGAGTAGATAGGAAGATCGTCGTGTAGGGAAAGAGTGTAAGCACTGGTGTTTATAGACCAGTGGGACGTTTGAGTAGATAGGGGGGGGGGGGGGGGGGGGGGGGGGGG
>JBCAXC010000384.1:0-2922 GCA_038534255.1 Pseudomonadota bacterium | reverse complement strand
GGGGATCTTAAATGGGATCGCATACGGTGAGGTGTAACCGTGAAGGTCTGGTGTTGAGTATTATGACCGAACAACCTTATCGCGCGCGTGCGCGCTACGTTATCGGCCCGGATGGAAGTCCGCTCACGATTGCGGATCTGCCGTCGCCGGAGACGAAACGATGGGTCATTCGCCGCAAGGCGGAGGTGGTCGCGGCGGTGCGTGGCGGTCTGTTGAGCCTCGATGAGGCGTGTGAGCGCTATCGCCTCACGGTCGATGAATTTCTGAGCTGGCAGCGTTCCATCGACAAGCATGGTCTGGCCGGGCTGCGCGCGACGCGGGTGCAGGACTACCGCGGCGGTTGAGTGACCGCGTCGGAAGCAAACTCTGCAGATAAAAAAAATTGGATTGATGAAGGTGCGCGCTCGCGGACCTTCATGAGTGGGCGCCGCGTGTCATTTGATGCGCGGCGCTCGTTGGTTTTGGGAGTGTTGAGCGTGCTGGACAAGGGTGCCACTTAAGACCTCGGTCAAGGCGATTCGCTCTAAAACGCCCTACGCTTGCTGCGGGCGCGGCCCGGTGTCCGCTTCGGCGGGGGGACAAACCCGACATTTGCCGAGCACTCCGTGCTTCCGACCGCCCAGCGCTCAATGTCTTTCGACAACGGGCGTGATCGCGATGCCAGCAGTTTCAGGTTTGTGCTTGTCACCCGCGTCTGACCGACCGCATTGACGAGATCGACGCGGAAGGCTTTCAGGCCTCGACGGCCGCTCGGCGAGCGATTGTGGATGGTAAGCGTGCCCGTGGCGGCGGGCGCTGGTGCGATGTTGGCGTGCAGGACGTAAGCGCGTCCGAGGCCCTGCCCCTCGCGGAGCCAGCAGCGGTTCAGACCGCGAGCAAGGCGCGCATAAATGGTCGGGAGTTCGCCAGGCACGAGCGTTGAACCTGTCATACCGCGTGCAGCGCCATCACCGAGAGGGTCGATGATGGTCAGATCATCACTGCTGTCTGTCACGGTAGGCGCAGCAGTGATTGCCGAGGTCCCGGGCGGCGGCAGTGTCGCGCCGCTCGCGCAGCCCGTGACGCCTGCCAGCACACACAGGCACATCAGACGTCGCGTGACGCGCTGGCTGGGCGTAACGCGCTGGCTGGGCATGACGCGTTGAGTGGGCACGAGGCGTCTCCGGACAGGTGAGCCGCACGGTTTCGTTCGGAACCGCTTTTATCGCGGATAGAGCGGCAGAATCACGGCGAAGTCTATCCTGCACGCACGCCTCTCCAGCCTGGTCATGTGCGCCACGCCCGGCGTTCTCCGGCGCGCTCCCAAGATCAATGGAGCGGCTTGGTGGGATCCAAGTCGCGGGTGCGTTGCGACCGGCGCGGATGAACGCCACCAGGCGAATGCGCGGTGAGATAAGTCCTGGGCTCAAGGCCCGGGACGACAATCTGGGGAGGTTGGAGTTGCTGTATCGCACATACACCCACCGGTTCCGCGACCTCGGTTGTCGTCCTCGGATTTGATCCGAGGACCCATTGAGAAGCCTGGCAGGATGGGTGTGGGTGTCCGCGGCGACCGGCACGAACGCGTGCGGGGAGTCGGGACGCCCGCTCAGAAACTGCGGCTGGCGCTGGCCATGGTTGGGCCGGACTTGCTGTTGGTGCTGCCGGCGTCCTGGCGCCGTTCTTCGCGCTGACGTGCCTTCTGGAAGACATCGCGTGCCTGCTCGAGTTCGACCTGGGCCGCCTCAAGTTTCTGGGTCAGCTCGCTGACGGAGGTCGCAAGGTTGTCTCGGCGCTGCGCGGCGGCCTTGGCGAACGGCGGATAGGAAAAATGGGTCGGGTCTGTCACGCCGGACCGGGCTTCCTCGGCTGCTATTTGCTGGTCGAGATCCTGCGCCATGCGGCCGAACTCGGCGACCATGTTCTCGAGGTCGGCAACCTTGCGTTGCTTTTCCTCAACATCGAACCTGCGCAACTGGACGACGGTCTCACGCGATTTCATGTGTTCGATACCCTTTACACTTTCGAACCGGTCCTGAGCGGATACAAAACCTGTGCCAGATGCCGCGGATGAAAAATCCGGATCGGGAGGCGGACGCCGCATGAGTACCGAGACGGAGTGTCGCCGATTGCGCTTAAATTCGCGTAAAGCGCGGGCTGCATGTGCAAGTGGTGCCAATGGCTAACACCTTGACTCTGCAACAGTTATTTTTCCGGCAATCTGAACTGGATACCGTTTGGCACTCCCGGCAAATCTGTTACCGCAAACAGGCAGGGGCGTGATTCGCACGATGGCGGGGCCAGTGGGGGCTGGCACCGACTTCGGATGTGCGACCAGCGTTAGCGCGCCTCTCTTACAGTTCGGTGCGTCCGTAAGATTTCCGGGCGGAGGATTAGTTTTTGTTAACTTCTCCGCTTTACCTTCGTGAAGCAGAAGTAACCAGCAAACCAGTTGCGACGTGTGTCTGACTTGTGCCCGGCTTCGCTGTCGGGGGCGGCTGTCTGCACCACAGTCCGGGGAACGAGGGATACATGCGGGTCCTATTGATCGAAGACGACCGCGCGACGGCGCAGAGCATTGAGCTGATGCTCGAGAGCGAAGGTTTTAACTGCTACACGACGGATCTCGGCGAAGAGGGTGTCGATCTCGGCAAACTCTACGATTACGACATCATTCTGCTCGATCTGAACTTGCCGGATGTGAGCGGCTATGAGGTGCTCAAGACGCTGCGGGTCTCCAAGGTGCAGACCCCTATTTTGATTCTTTCCGGACTCGCCGGTATCGATGACAAGGTGAAAGGGCTTGGCGTCGGCGCTGACGACTATATGACCAAGCCGTTCCACAAAGACGAGTTGGTGGCCCGCATTCATGCCATCGTGCGCCGCTCGAAAGGTCATGCACAATCCGTGATCTCGACGGGCGAGTTGAAGGTCAATCTCGAC
>JBCAXC010000383.1:0-2936 GCA_038534255.1 Pseudomonadota bacterium | reverse complement strand
CGCGGTTTGACCGCGTCATCGAGCTCGCCGATCTCCTCGTGCAAGAGGATGCGGCGGCATGACGGTCATCCGGCTTGCGCTTCAATCGCTTGCGAGCAGGTGGGTGACCGCATTGCTCACGGTCCTCGCCATTGCGTTCAGCGTGATGCTGTTCCTCGGTGTGGAGAAGGTGCGCAACGGTGCGCGCGCCAGCTTCGCCGACACCATTTCAGGCACGGACCTGATCGTCGGCGCGCGGTCCGGTTCGGTGCAGCTTCTGCTGTATTCCGTGTTCCGGATCGGCAATGCGACGAACAACATTCGCTGGACGACGTTTCGGGCGATTGAGGCCCGGCCGGATGTTGCCTGGGCCGTTCCGATCTCGCTTGGCGACAGCCATCGCGGGTTTCGTGTCATGGGGACGACGCGTTCTTACTTCGATCACTACAGTTATCGCAGCGGTTCGAGGCTGGAACTTGCGAGCGGCAAGCGTTTTGACGATCTCTATGACGCGGTGATCGGCGCCGACGTTGCGGAGCGCCTGGGCTACGAGGTTGGCACCTCCATGGTGGTTGCGCACGGGCTCGGCGAAGTGTCGTTCGCCCTGCATGATGACAAACCGTTCCGCGTCTCGGGCATTCTCGCCAAGACGGGGACGCCGGTCGACCGGACGGTGCATGTCAGCCTCGAGGCGATCGAGGCGATCCACGCAGACTGGTCCGGTGGCGCACGCGATCCCAACAAGCGCTACAGCGCCGAGCAAGTCCGCGAGATGGACCTCCAGCCGAAGGCAATCACGGCGGTGTTCGTCGGGCTCGAGTCCCGCCTGAAGGTCTTTCAGTTCCAGCGCGCGGTGAACGGATTTCGCGGGGAGCCGATTACGGCGGTTCTGCCGGGCGTCGCGCTGGCAGAACTCTGGGAGGTCGTCGGGCAGGCGGAAGCGGCGCTCAAGGTTGTGTCGGGCATGGTGATTTTGACCGCGCTCATTGGCATGATCACGATGCTGCTCGCGACGCTCAATGAGCGGCGGCGCGAGTTGGCAATCCTGCGATCGGTGGGCGCCGGGCCGGGGACAATTGTGGGTCTGCTCCTTGCGGAGGCCGGTGTTCTGACCCTCGCAGGTGTGATGTGCGGCGCGGCTCTACTTTATGGTATGCTTTACGCCTTACGGGGTACGGTTGACGCCGCATATGGCGTTTACATTACTCTTGGGCCGCCAACGGCATGGGAGTGGCAAACCCTGGTCGCCATTGTCGCGGGCGGCGTTGCGGCCGGCTTGATCCCGGCGTGGCGCGCGTATCGACAGTCGCTTGCAGACGGGATGTTGGTGCGCAATTGACCGTCGCGACAGATGAGAGGCCCCACCGCGTGCGGGGTGCAGGAGATCTGAAGATGCATCGTCGTGGTTTCCTCGGCCTCGCGGCGGCCTCCAGCGCGATCCTCGTGGCCTATAGCTCCTTTGAGACGCGTCCGCTCGCCAAACTGGTGGGTACGCCCGTCGATCTGGACTGGGAACACCTGTTGCCCGAATTGACGCCGGAGCAGGAGGCTGCGCAGGCGGCTGAAGAGGCGGCGCTCGTGGCGCAGATGCCCTACGAGCCTGACGGCGATTCGGCACAGTGGCTTGGCGAGATGGATCCACTTCAGCAGGTGCCGAACAGCGAAGAAGAAGCGATTGCGCAGTTGTCGCAAATCCCGCCGCAGATCGAAGCGCCAGTGGTGACGACGTATGACGGAAAACGGGTACGTCTGCCGGGCTACATCGTGCCGCTCGACTTCGAGGCGACGCACCTGAAGAAGTTCCTACTCGTGCCGTATGTCGGGGCCTGCATCCACGTGCCCGCGCCGCCGACCAATCAGGTCGTTTTTATCGAAACACCAAAGCCGATCGAGTTCACCGGACTTTATGATCCGGTGTATGTGACCGGCCAGATGTCGACCAAGCCCGAGAAGACGCAACTGGCGTCAGCGGGCTACCGGATCGTGGCGGATAATGTGCGCCCCTACGAGTAGGTACGCCCTATCCGGCACTCACTGCTTCGGAAAATAATCCTCGCAGTTTCCGCGACGGTAGACGTCTGCGGTTGCGCAATGGAGGGCGCCGCCAAATGCGTACGCATCGCGGAAGGGGATCGGCACGACCTCGAACCCGAGCTTGTCGAGTTGCTCCATCTGGTTCACCTCGGTGGCTTCCACGCAGACGGTCTTTTCGTCGAGCATCAAGATGTTCATTGATAGCCAGACGGAGGAATAACAGAGCGGCGGCGGCGCGTTGTGCGCGGGCCGCGCCGCGTCGACGATCTCCCAGCCATTTTTTTCAAACATGCCGCGTTGATCATCCGGCAATCGGCGCTCTGGATTGTTGAGGATGAGCCCGGGGCGCAGCGGCGTAAACGTCGCGTCGATGTGGATGGGGTAGGGATCGCCGGGGAAGTTGACCGTGTGGACGCGATGATCGGGGAAGTGGCGCGCGAGCCAGTCGACCCCTTTCAGGTTGGTTGTGAAGCCGTGTTGCACGACGAGATCCTTGCCGAACCGCAGCACGTCGGCCGCATCGAACAAGGGCTCTTCTTCCGTCGTAACGAAGAATTTTTCAGCCGCCCACTCGAGGCGTTTTTTCTCTCCGATCTTGTCCGAGAGGTAGTCCGGGCGATAGTCGGCGTCGGTCAGTCGCGGTTTGGGAGCCGCCTCATGCCGCATACGCGGATCTTCCGTGTAATAGCGCTGGAGCAGCGGGCGATAGCAGAGGTACTCATGCCATCGACAGCGATAACTCATCGTCGCTTCGAGCATTTCATGCCCGACGGTCAGGAGGACATCGCGCGGCGGCATGCAGCCGAACATGCTTTCGCTGTCCCAATCGCGCGGCATTCGCGTCGACCGCCCGACACCGATCGACTTTTCGCAGAAAGTATCCACGCCCGATTGGGACAGCGAAAGCATGTTCGGCTGCATGC
>JBCAXC010000382.1:0-2942 GCA_038534255.1 Pseudomonadota bacterium | reverse complement strand
CTTTCGCGGTGGCTTTGCGGCCTGAAATCTTGACGCTTTCCAGCGTGATCAACTCGCCGTCGAGCACCAGAGGGGCGACTTTGGCCCGGCCCTTGGTTCTGGCCGCTGGATTGGGCCGCACCCGGAGCCGCGCCTTGACGCGTGTCTCGTTCGGATCCAGTGCAATATCGAGGTCGACAGTGTCGATCAGATAGTCCGAGGGGGCGTAGTCCTTCAGGTAGATCGGCTTTGGGCGGTCAATCTTCATCTGTTCGTGATTTGTTTGAGAAATGCGCTGGCAAGCGATCCGCTGCCTGTGTATCCCGTTCCCAAAACCCTTTCCAGCGACGTTTCCGACGTATCGCGGAGTTTCGTTACTCACGGATCGGTGCCGTGTTGGCTGGGTGTCACTCCGGTCAGGCTCTCGCGAATGCCGCTCTGTGCGACGGTAGCGATGTGTCGATGCAGACACGCGCTATGCTGCGAATGGGCCACACGTATCCGACAGGCCACATATGTCACTCGACCACACGCGGCGGCGCACATTCGCCATCATCTCCCACCCGGACGCGGGCAAGACGACACTGACAGAGCGCTTGTTGGTGGCCGGGGGGGCGATCCATCTGGCCGGCGACGTGAAGGTGCGCGGTGACCGGCGACGCGCGCGTTCGGACTGGATGAAGATCGAGCAGGAGCGGGGCATCTCGGTCACCAGCTCGGTGATGACGTTCGAGTACCGCGATCTGGTGTTCAATCTGCTCGATACGCCGGGGCATGAGGATTTTTCCGAAGATACGTACCGCACACTGACCGCGGTCGACAGTGCAATCATGGTGATCGACGCGGCGCGGGGTATTCAGAGCCAGACGCGCAAGCTGTTTGAAGTCTGTCGCCTGCGCGACATCCCGATCATCACGTTCATCAACAAGGTCGATCGCGAAGGGCTGGAGCCGTTCGAGCTGCTCGATGAAATCGAGGACGTGCTGCAGCTCGAAGTTTCGCCGTCGATCTGGCCGATCGGGATGGGGGGAAATTTTCACGGCTGCTACAACCTGCCGACCAATGTGTTCCTGACTTCATCGAAGGGCAAGGGCGCGGCGGCGGACACGCTGGTGGACTGCAGCGGGATTGATGATCCGAAGCTCGATGAACTGGTGCCGGAGAATGTGCTTAGCGGGGCGCGCGAAAGCGCGGAGCTTGCGATGGCCGGGTATGCCGCGTTCGACCGTGAGGCCTATCGCGAAGGCAACCTGACGCCCGTGATCTTCGGTTCGGCTTTGCGGGATTATGGCACGAAGGGACTGATCGATCTGATTGCGGATTATGCGCCCGAGACGCAGCCCAACCCGACGGACAGCCGGAAGGTCACTCCGGATGAGAAAGACGTCACCGGCTTTGTCTTCAAGGTGCAGGCGAACATGGACAAGAACCACCGCGACCGGGTGGCGTTCATGAGGGTCTGTTCCGGCGCGTTCAAACGCGGGATGAAATTGCGCCAGGTCCGTACCGCGAAAGATGTGATGATCCACTCGCCGATTTTCTTCCTCGCACAGGACCGGGAAATTGCGGAGGACGCAGGGCCGGGTGACGTGATCGGGGTGCCAAACCATGGGACGATCCGCGTGGGCGACACGTTTACTGAGGGCGAGGATCTGCGCTTCACCGGCCTGCCGGCCTTCGCACCCGAAGTGCTCCGCCGGGTCCGGCTCATTGATACCGGCAAGGTCAAGCAGATGCGTCAGGCCTTGCAGGACCTCTCGGAAGAAGGGCTGGTCCAGGTCTTCAAGCCATCTATCGGTGCCCAGTGGATCGTGGGTGTGATTGGGGTGCTACAGCTTGAAGTGCTGAAAGACCGCGCCAAGCAAGAGTATCGCGTCGAGATCGACTTTGAGCCGGTGCCCTACGATATGGCGCGATGGCTGGCCGCCGATGATCCGGCGGATGTGGAGAAATTCATCAAGGCGAACACGACGGCTGTTGTGCGCGATCGTGACGATGATCCGGTGTTCATGGCGCAGAGCCAGTGGGAACTCGACTACAAGGCCAAGACCTTCGAGGACGTCCGCTTCCTGAAGACGAAGGAACTCGAGTGAGTTCGCACGGACGCAGGACGTCGAAGTGGAAACAGTCCCGCAATGCGAGGCTGTTTCGACGATCAGTAGGGCGGGACGGCTATTGCGTCGTCGATGTGCCCGTCTCGGTGTCGGCATTGAGTTTCTGCGTGTTGCTGTTCTCCGTGAGTTTCTGGCGGACCTGATTGTAGGCCTTCGACGCGCTGTCTCTCGCTCGCTCCCATGCGCTCTTTGTTGTCTCGGATGCTTTGTCGAAGGTGGTCTTGGCATCTTCGCCGAGACGGGTGGCGCGCTTCTGCAGTTTACCACTCGTGCCTGCGGGGAAGCCGTCTGTGGTCTTGTAAGCCACCGCATCTTCAAGGCCCTGACGCGTCACATTTGCGACGGCGACGCGCGCTCCTTTGGCATCGGTCTCGAAACCGAGTGCGGTGTAACGCACCGCGACATCCTTTTCGCCGAGACCGAGACAGCCACCCACGCCAATGACGACGAGATCAATCTGACCCGCACAGGAACACACCAGGTCATTGATTTCACAGACCGTCTCGTCGGCGACGTTGTGGACCGTTGCGCCCATGACGCGGCTGACAAGTTGCTCGCCTGCGAACTGTTTCGTTGCGTAGCGCAGACTTGCGGGCGTTAACGCCGACGTGGTGGAGGCCTCTGCTGCGAAAGCGCCCGTGAAGGTTGGCGCGGGAGCGGTGAACACGAGCGTCAGCGCGCCAACAGCGGCAAGCGTCTTAAAAGCAAACATGTCTCATCAGGATGGTCTCCTTGGGATGCATGAAAGAGGCGAGCGCGGACGCGCACAGCCACACAAACTCGCTGCGCACACTTCGGTTCCAGTGTGTCGCGCACAATGACTACCGGCGCGATTGATCGAAGCGCCAG
>JBCAXC010000381.1:0-2943 GCA_038534255.1 Pseudomonadota bacterium | reverse complement strand
TCGCGCCGTCGAGTGCGCAGGCCGCATCCGTTGTCGCCAGGGTCGACGTCTCGCAGCAGCGCATGCGCGTCTACGTCAACGGGCGCCTGCGGCACACATGGCGGGTCTCAACCGGGCGTGGGCGATATCGCACGCCTCGTGGCGCCTGGAGCGCCAAATGGCTCTCGCGCCATCATCGCTCCCGCAAATACAACAACGCGCCAATGCCCTTCGCGATTTTCTTCCGCGGTGGCTATGCGGTGCACGCGACAAACCACATCAGCGCACTCGGTCGCCCGGCATCGCACGGATGCGTCCGTCTACATCCGCGCAACGCGAGCCGCCTGTTTTCCCTCGTGCGGCGCAATGGTCTGCGCAATTCTCGCGTCGTCATCACCAACTGACGCGACGCGGCAGCACTCCGCTCAGAAGTGCGGGTTGGCTGCCGCATTGCAATTCACGACGATCTGCGCGTCCTTTTTCAGGACGAGCGTCATCTCGCTGGATGTGATCGGCAGCGCCGCATCAAAGGCCTCTGCCGTACAGACCGGCACAACGACCACATCAGCACAACTCGTCGCTGCGAGCCCCTCGCTCAGCATCATCCGCGCCCGCAAGCGGCACACCGATTTGCCTTGACAGTGCTGCGCGATCACCCGATGCAAGCGCCGCTCAACAGCATGGACGTCGACGGGGCGCTTTACGGTTTGCGGCATGGACGGCGAACTGACGCCTGCCACATCGCAGGACAGCACGACATCCTCGATCAGGATCGTCGGCGCTTCATCCGCAAGGCTCGCCGAGCCCCACAGCAAAACGCCGAGAAACGTGGTTGCGCTCAACCGGCAGCAAACGGACAGTGCGGTGCGGATCATGTCGGGCATGAACGCACATCCCGCTACCGACGCCAAGAGCCATGCGAGACCAGGAAAGAGGCGCTCCGATCGAGACCAATCTGCGTCTTTATCCCTGGTACCAGTTCGCGCGCAATCTCGCGTTCTGGCAGGCCGTCTGGTTTCTCTATTTCGAGCAGGTCCTCACCGCGCCGCAGGCCATCCTGCTTGCCGCCGCCTATGACATCATCAACGTCGCCCTAGAACTGCCCTCCGGATACTTCTCCGATTGCGTTGGCCGGCGCATCACCCTGATCATAAGCGCCATCGCCAATATCGCCGGCTGCATCCTCTTTTTCGCTGGGGGTCCGCTTTGGGTTTTCCTCCTCGCGCAGGGGATGTTCGCAGTGACCATTGCCTTCAACTCCGGCACCGACAGCGCGCTGCTTTACGACTCGCTGAAAGCCCTCGGTCGTGAAGACGAAGTTGCGGAACGGGAAGCGACCGCGTCTCGGGCAAGCTATCTGGGGTTTGCCGCTTCCGCTCTCCTTGGCGGCGCTCTCGTGACCATCGGGACAGGTGAGAACTTCGCCGTCGCCTACGCCGCAACTGCTGCGTCCGGCGCCCTCGCCCTTGCGATCACGCTCCGCTTCGTCGAACCGACCGGTGACGACCGTCGTACGACGGCCCCTCCAGTGGCGCAACTTGCGCGGCTCGCGCGCCGCCTGCGTGATCATATGCTTGCCTGGATGTGCGCATTCTTCGCCTTGCTCTACATCCTCAGTCATATCCCCTTCATCTACATTCAGCCCTACGTCCGCGAGGTGATGCAGAGCGTTTCGGGTGAGGATTGGACGCCGCTCGTGATCGGCATTGTCATCGCCACGATGATGGGCATCTCCGCTGCGATGGCGAGCGTGGTTGTCCCGCTGCGCGAGCGGATCGGGACCCGGGCAATGTTCGCCTGCGCACTCGCTCTCCAGGTCGCGGTGATTGCCGGTATGGCCGCAACAATCCACCCGGCCATTACGCTGCTTGTCCTGCTACGCATGGTGCCCGCCACTCTGACCCGCCCGTTCATGTTGGAGGCCATTCAGCCGCGCCTCGACAGCGACCACCGCGCCACATTTCTCTCCCTCGTCAACCTGATCGCACGCCTGCTCTTTACGGCCACACTGGTCGCACTCGCATGGGCAACAACGGGAAAACAGACAGTGGATCGCGAAGCCCTCAGCGTCGTGCTGCCATGGTGTGCGGGCCTCGGCGCTCTTGCAGCGGCGGCACTCATCGCGCTGTGGCCCAAGCCGAACGACGCACCACGCCGCACGGCCCGACCCTAAACCGTGCTCGCAGCATAAGTGGAACGATCCAGCCACTCCGGAGAAATCTCAACGCCCCATCCGGGCGCATCGGTCACCGTTGCGCATCCATCAACAATAGCGAACGGATCCTCGACAAACAGACCCTGCTGCCACGGATAATAATCCGCTCCCTCGATCGAGAACTCGAGGTACTTCCCGGCATTCGGGATCGCCCGTAGCAGATGCATCGTGGCGAGCGTCACGAGGGAGAGATTTGCGCAGTGTGGCGTGCAGGGCAGCCCGGCCGCTGCGCCCATTTTCGCGACCTCGAGCGTGCGCAGCAGACCACCCATGTACATGACATCCGGCTGGATGATGTTGACCGCCCGCATGTCGATCATCCTCCGCCACGTGGCGAGGTCGCAATCCTGCTCGCCTCCGGTGACATCGATCTCCAGCGCGTCCGTCACCTGCTTCGTTTGTTCCAGCTCCCAATACGGGCACGGCTCCTCGAAGTGCGTGATCCCTTCGTCCTGCAGCAGTTGCCCGACCTCGATCGCGCGCGCGGGAGAAAAACCCGAGTTGCCGTCGACCAGCTTCGCGACATCCTCACCGAGCGCGCGGGCAACAGTCGGCACCACTTCCTCCGTGCGACCCGGCCACTCGTCGACGTCATGCCCGCACTCCGCTCCAACGCGCCATTTGAAAGCCGTGAAGCCAAACGTGTCCCGCAGGCGACACAGCCGATCTGCTTCATCCTGCGGAGAAATATCCCGCCGCATGGATGAGGCGTAGGCGCGGATCGGACCGGGTGAACCGCCAATCAGGAT
>JBCAXC010000380.1:0-2947 GCA_038534255.1 Pseudomonadota bacterium | reverse complement strand
CAGAAAATGTGCCCGAACGCCTTACGCATAGTCGCGGGGAGATCAATGTCGCGCGCGCCGGTGCCGGGTGTGGTCGAGGTCATCGCGCAACGCTGGATTGGCCGCATGATATCGAGCACCGCATTGCCAACAGCCAGTTGCCGACCGGGCCAGGAAAATTCCTCCCATGGTGCGAGGCCGTCGATGTAGACATTGCCGCGAAAGCGTTCTTTCACGAGCGGCACGCCGCAGGCCTTTTCGATCTCCCGCATGGTTGCGAGGTTGATGATCGAGACTTCGGTGTCGGAGAAATCCCAATTGCCGCGTTTGCCGTCCTGCTCGACGAGACGGATGTCGGCGTGGGACCCGGCCTCGAAGTGCGCCGCCAGCAGCGCTTCGGCCTTGGCGTAGGTGTCGGGCTGGCCGAGATGCACGACCGCCGCATGACCGTCCGGTGCGGTGATTGTCAGCGCGCCGCTGGCGTCATCGAAATGCGCGGTGAACGCCGCCAGTTGCGGATCGACGGCCTGCATCAGGAACGTGCGCGGCTGCACCCAACCGCCAGGCTTGGGCGTCTCCGGTTTTCGTCCGCTGACGAAGGCGAAGTGCCGATCGCGCGGAAAGCCGCTGCCGACCGCCAGCGTCGCGCCGTCGATCGGTTCGGCGGAGAAACCTTTCACGGGGTGGCGATACAGGGCGACGACGTGGGGCATCGGGAACGCATGCGTCATTGCGGACAGGGCGCGTCACGCTAGCCCGCACATTCATCGTCGCCAAGCGCAGATGTGACGGATCGCGGCACCATTGATGCGTCGGGTTGATTGGGGAGAACTGTCGCGCAGGTCTCTCGCGGCGGTTTGTGCGGTCGGGCGTGCGTGATACCGGCGAAGCGTTCCGACACTCATTGAAAGCGCTCACTGATGGCCAAAGCAAAAGCGACGTTTGTCTGCCAGTCGTGCGGCGCGGTCACCAATCAATGGGCTGGGCGGTGCAGCGCTTGCGGCGAGTGGAACTCGATCATCGAGGAAGCCGCGGAGCCGCTTGCGGTTCCGGGCGTCGCGGCACCAAAGAAGAAAGGCAGCGCGCTCACGCTCGAAGGGCTCGAAGGCGACTTTGACGAGACGCCGCGGATCGAGACGGGCATGCCGGAGCTTGATCGAGTGCTCGGCGGTGGACTGGTCGCCGGTTCGGCCATCTTGATCGGCGGTGAGCCGGGCATCGGGAAGTCCACGATCCTGCTCCAGATGGCGGCAGCATTGGCGCAGGCCGGGCGACGCGCGCTCTATTTTACAGGCGAGGAGGCTTCGGCGCAGATCCGGATGCGGGCTGCCCGGCTCGACCTTCAGTCGGCTCCGGTCGAACTCGCCGCGGAGACAAATCTCGCCCACATCGTCGCGACGCTGAAGGAGGCGCGCGACGCCGATCTCGTCATCATCGACTCCATCCAGACGCTCTGGAGTGACGCGCTCGACGCGGCGCCCGGAACGGTCAGTCAGGTGCGAGCGGCCACACAGATGCTGGTGCGTCACGCCAAACGGACAGGCGCCGCGTTGCTGCTGGTCGGTCACGTGACGAAGGAAGGACAGATCGCCGGGCCGAAAGTCGTCGAGCACATGGTCGACACCGTGCTCTATTTCGAGGGCGACCGTGGGCGACCGTTCCGCATCCTGCGCACGGTGAAAAACCGCTTCGGCGCGACAGACGAAATTGGCGTCTTTGAGATGGGCGAGCGTGGGTTGCAGGAAGTCGCGAACCCGTCGGCGCTGTTTCTCGGTGAGCGGGAAGCGGGGACACCCGGCGCTGCCGTCTATGCCGGGATGGAGGGCACGCGCCCAATCCTCGTCGAGATCCAGGCGCTGGTGACGCCGTCGAGCCTCGGGACGCCGCGCCGTGCGGTCGTCGGCTGGGATGGCAGCCGGTTGTCCATGCTGCTTGCCGTGCTTGAAGCGCGCTGCGGGGTGAACCTGGCGGGCCACGACGTCTATCTAAACGTCGCAGGCGGGCTCAAGATCACCGAGACGGCCGCCGATCTCGCGGCGGCGGCGGCACTGATGTCATCGCTGACCGCGACACCCCTTTCGCCGGACACCGTCTTTTTCGGCGAGATCAGCCTGTCGGGCGGGGTCCGTGCAACGGGGCACACGCTGGCGCGGCTGAAGGAAGCCCAAAAGCTTGGGTTTTCTGCCGCGACGCTGCCATCCGGGGGCGATGTCGAGACCAAGAGCATGACGCTCGATCTCGCGCGCATCTCGCGTCTCGCTGATCTTGCGCAGCAACTCGGCGCCGCGGGGCTTGATCGGCGTGCGGATGATTGAGGCGTGGCCGGAAAGCGCGGGTTGATGAAATCCGGTTTGAACAACGCGGTGAAAACGTTTGCCGATCTCGCCCTGTTGCGCAACAAGAACGGCGAGTTGGGCGCCCGGCGAGATCAGGCGTGCCCGCCCGTTGGCCCCGGTGCTGCCGCATCCGCGTGCGAGGGGCTCGGCGGAATCGTGCTACGATTGGCGTGAGAAGCGAGGGAAGCCTGCAATGGCGATCACCATTCTGGATATGGTCTTTCTGGCGCTAACGCTGGTCTCCGGCCTGCTGGCGCTCTATCGCGGGTTTTCGCGCGAGTTGCTGTCGATCCTTTCATGGGTCGTGGCCGGGCTTGCGACATACGTTTTCATCACCGGCTATCCCGAGATCGGGCAGAACCTTGCCGGCCAGCTCGGTCAGCGACCCGAGCTTATCCAGATCGCGCTTGGCGTCGTACTGTTCGTCGTGGTGCTGATCATCGTCCACCTCCTGACGTCGCGCCTTTCCGAGAGCATTCTCGACAGCCGCGTCGGCATGATCGACCGCCTGCTGGGCCTCGTTTTCGGTGTGGTTCGCGGCGCGCTGCTGCTGATCATCATGTTCATTCTGGTGAAGCAGGTCATCCCGACGGAAAGTTTCCCGCCGTGGGTTAAAAATGCGGCCAGCTATG
>JBCAXC010000379.1:0-2952 GCA_038534255.1 Pseudomonadota bacterium | reverse complement strand
CGGTTTTGTGACGATGCCTGCTCTTACCGACGCGACCGGTTAGGCGGCTTTGTGCTGCGATGCGCGGTTGGTCGGTCGCGCTTCGCTGCTCACCGGATCGGCGTGGTACTTCAGATCGTTGTCCGCCGCAAAGTGGATCATGGCGCGTTCGGCAAGTGCCGTGATGGTCAGAAGCGGATTGCAGCCGAGCGATCTGGGGATAGCCGCGCCGTCGAGAACGTAGAGCCCATCGTGGACATCTGTGTCTGTTGCCGCGCCGGAGGTTGCGCCGCGGAACACCTGTCCCTTGTGATTGACGACACCGCCGTTGCGATCTCCGGCCATGATGCAACCGCCTAGCGGGTGCGCCGTGGCGGGTTTGGAGCCGACTGATGTCGCCGCGAGCGGGCTCTTGATGTACTCCCCACCGTTCTCCTCGACGAGATTTTTCAGCGCGTCATCGACGCGGTCGTTGACCGGTTCTTTCTCCGCGCCCGGCCATCGGACCTTCAATTTGTCGGCGTCGAGTTCCATCCGTCCGGTTCCGCTGTCGTGGCTGACGACGAAGAACGTGTGCAGCCTGGAGAGTGGGCCCTTGTAGACGCCCTGGAGCAGGGATTGCGCGGCGCCGAGCAGCTTGCCGCCGGGCATGAAAAACACCGGCAGCAGGGGGGCGAGTGCGGAGGGCAGCACGCCTTCCTGAATATACATCTCGTGGCTCAGGCGTTTTTCATCCCTGATCCGGATTTGGCCGGAAACGGAGGCGCCAACACTCGGTACATCTTGGCGTGGTGGATTGCCGACGCCGATGGCATTGACTGGCACATCCGCGCCGTAGCCGAACGCGATGATGTCGCCATTGGCGGAGAACCCTTCGCCGACGCGGTCCGACACGTCGAGGCCAACATCGCGAGAGCGGAGAAGTATTTCGGTCGTGCCCAGAGCGCCTGCTGCGAGGATCACGCGATCGGCTGTAACGGTGTCGGGTGTATCGGTCTCGTTGTCGGCATCTGTCTGTAGCGCAACGCGCCAGCTGTTGCCTGAGCGCTCAACATGCGTGACGGTTACTTCGGCGAACACGTCGGCGCCGTGAGCAACAGCATCAGGCAGATATGTCAGCGCGACCGTGTTCTTTGCACCGACGTTGCAGCCCGCACAGCAGTCACCGCACCGCGTGCAGGCCGGTTGGGCAACGCCCGCGGCGTTTATGGTGTCGTCAAAACTGATGACAACTTCCGCGGGATCCGGTGCGCTGGCGACCGCTTGGCTCGCGCGCTCGAGCGCCTTGAACTTGGTCTTGTCGCGCGCTTCGTCGTCCGTTGCCGGGCGCAGCCAGGCGCGCGCGCGACGATACCCTTCGTCGAGCAGGCCGTCTTGGCGGATCTGACCGGGCCAGGCTTTTTCATCTTCGAATACACGGGCGTCCGGGCGCAGTGCGACGCCGGCGTTCACGAGCGAACCGCCGCCGACACCGCAACCGACCAATACGTGGATGTCGTCGCCAAGCCGGACATCGAAGAGACCACGCTTGCCACCGATCCGCATCCGGCCACCGCTGACCTGCAATTCGCGTCGCAGCTCCGGCAATCGGGTTGGAAAAGCGCCTGTCTTGAATTCCTTGCCCCGTTCTAGAACGGCGACACGCAAGCCGGCACGTGACAGGCGGGATGCAGACACGCCGCCGCCGTAGCCAGAGCCGACAATCACCACGTCATAGTGGTCCGCCATGTCCGCGTACGGCTTGCAGAGCGATATATCGGTCGCCCGTGGCTCCTGTTCGGATTGGATCTCAGTCATCGCTCAACGGGAAGACAGTGTGAGGACATGTGTCCGTGCGCATGGCTGAGATAGCACAGGCTAACTTCATGGCGTGAGCGCAGCGACAGCGCACCCGCATCGAGCGTTAATCAAACAAGAAACTGACGTCGGAAGACGGGCGCCGCAGCGATGCCGCGGCGCCCTAAAATGCAGGAGAAGCGTTGGGGGCGCTTCTTCCGCATTTAACCGTGTGATCAATGCGCCGCTGGTGGCCGGAAAGGCTCAGCGTGCGCGACAAGTATTGATCGGCGCGCATAGTTTGTCCCGAAAACGGCGGGAATGCCAACATTGGGTTGTGTTCATTCCTATTTTTGTTTGACGGTAAGATGACGGCTTTTGAAGGTGCATCGCCGGGTGGTTGAACGCGCATGATTGATGATGATGAGCTCGGGCGCATCCGGGATGACATGGACCGGCTCGGTTGGTCACAAAGGGATCTTGCGGACAAGGCACTTGTCGGGGAGTCAACGATCTTCCGGCTGCTCAAGGGGCAGTATTCGACCAAAACCCTCCGCAAGGTTCAGCGCGCCCTTGGCATCGATGCGACAGATGCGACGGCGCTGGCCGCTGCGTTTGCCCGCATCGAGTATGGTGGCTACTCGCGGGAACTCTATGCCTACTACGAGCAGGAGTATGTGTGCCTGCGTCCGTCCTTTGCCGTGGACGGCGATGCATCAGACAACGTCACAGTCTATCCGCTCAGTATCTATTGGGACGGCGAGCGCGGTGCGCTGATGTTCCGTGACCGGAACGCGGGATATGAGCAGTCCGGCGTGATCACCGTTCCCACAGGCACGCAGTTCTTGCATTTCGTCACTCTGGATCGCGGCTCGGCCCGGTTGATGACGGCCTACCACATGCCAGAGAACGACCCGGTGATCCGCGGGATGGTGATGACGTTTGCAAATCCACGCGGACGGCAGTTGCAACCCGTCGCCGCGCCGATCGTGATGCTGCCGATCGCCGGTGGTGCGCATGCCGGCATTGATGTGTTGGTCGATGTTGCCGAGATCATACCGCGGAGTGATCCGCGGCTCGCCGGGGTGTCTGCTGTTCTGGCGTCTATGAGTGATCCGCCGCTGTTTCTTGCGCCGTGATCTGGCCGAGTATTGCGGGTGTCCTCGTGCCTCGGTTCGGCAACGGCGCGAATGTCTG
>JBCAXC010000378.1:0-2957 GCA_038534255.1 Pseudomonadota bacterium | reverse complement strand
GTCACGCAGCCGGAAACGATCGACGATGTCTTCGCCAAGGTCGATGAGGTGTGGGACGGCGAACTCGACTTTGTCGTCCATGCGCTGGCGTTTTCTGACCGCAACGAGCTCAAGGGACGCTACGCCGACACCTCGCGGGAGAATTTTATCCAGACGATGGTGATCTCGTGTTTTTCATTCACTGAGGTGGCGCAGAAAGCCGCGTCGCGAATGAAAAAGGGCGGGTCGATGGTCACATTGAGTTATCTGGGCGCGTCTGCCGTCGTGCCGGCGTACAACGTCATGGGCGTGGCGAAGGCTGCACTCGAGACGAGCGTGCTCTATCTCGCGAACGACCTCGGGCCGCAGGCAGTGCGCGTGAATGCGATCTCGGCAGGGCCGGTGCGCACCGTGTCCGGATCGGGTGTTGGCGCCGCACGCTACATCTTCAATCACTCGCGGGATCACTCGCCCTTGCGCAAGACCCCCTCGCTCGACGAGATCGGCGGGTCCGCACTTTATCTCCTCAGCGACCTTTCGGCTGGTGTGACCGGCGAGATTCACTTCGTCGACGGCGGCTTCAACAAGGTCGGTATGCCAAGCATTGCTGCGCTGAAATTGTTGGAAGAAGCGACGGAAGCGGCTGGGAAGGATGGCGGCGAGAGCTAATGGGCACGTGATCGGCGTTTGCTGACGCGTGCGCTTCTCGCCGGGGTATGCGCCATCGCGTCGCGTCTGAGCAAGTGGCTGCCCTCACTCTATCCGTTTCGCACTGCTTACGCGGCGCCAATGGTGCCACGGTCAGCTCGTCAGCCCCGCTGGTGGGGAAAAGGTGGGCAAGTTATGAGAAGGCTCTCGGTGTTTCTGGTGAAACACCGAGAGCTATAGCCACCTGAGCAAGAGCCGCGGCCCGGCCGCATTCCGCAAAGCGGAATGCGCTTTGCCTATGATGCGTTGATGTCGTAGGCGGCGAGGGCGGCGGCGTTGAGGATCTCGTTGTCGCGGGCGCCGAGGCGGACGATCTGGACTGGTTTGGACAGTCCGACCAGCAGCGGGCCGATCACGGTACAGTTGCCGAGCTCTTTCACCATGTCGGTCGAGATGCTGGCGGAGTGGAATGCCGGCATGACGAGAACGTTGGCGACATCCGACAGGCGGCAGAACGGATAGAGCGCCATCGCATCCCGGTTGAGCGCGATCTCGGCTGCCATTTCTCCGTCGTACTCGAAATCGACGTTGCGCGCGTCGAGCAGTTCGACAGCCTCGCGTACGCGGGCGGAGCGCTCGCCTTCCGGATGACCGAAGGTTGAGTTGGCGAGCATGGCGACGCGCGGCTCGTAGCCGAGGCGACGGGCGACGCCGGCGGCCTCTGTGGCGATGTCAGCCAGCTCTTCCGTCGTCGGCATATCATGGATGCTGGTGTCAGCCACGAGCACGGCGCGCCCGGATGCGAGGATCAGCGAAACGCCGATGACGCGATGGTCGGGCTTGGCATCGAGGACCTTGCAGATGTCGTCGTAGGCAATCGACCAGTTGCGCGTCGCACCGGTCACCATGCCGTCGGCGTGGCCGAGCGAGACCATGCAGGCGCCAAAGATGTTGCGGTCGGTGTTGACCATGCGCTGGCAGTCGCGCTGCAGGTATCCCTGGCGCTGGAGCCTGGAGAACAGGTGCGCGGTGTAATCGTCGCGATAGTCGGACTTGCTGGCATCGTGGATGATGAAGCGATCCGTCAGGTCGATGCCGGCCGCGTGGAAGGCATCCTGAATGTTGGCCTCGCGCCCGATGAGGATCGGCTGGCCTAGGCCCGAGTTCAGGAAGGTGTTCGCTGCGCGGACAACTTCAGGTTGTTCACCCTCGGCGAAGACGATGCGTTTCGGATCCTGCCGGACTTTTGTGAAGATCGACTGGAGCCAGCCGGCGATCGGATCGAGCCGGCCTGCCAGTTCTGCCTTGTAACCTTCGAGATCGGCGATCGGCTGTCGTGCGACGCCTGAATCCATCGCGGCTTTAGCCACAGCGGACGGCACATCGCGGATCAGCCGCGGATCAAACGGCGCCGGAATGATGTATTCCGGGCCATAGCGCGGGCGACTGCCATGGAAGGACGCCGCGACCTCATCCGGCACATCTTCGCGCGCGAGGGCGGCGAGCGCTTCGGCGGCCGCGATCTTCATCGCCATGTTGATTGTCGACGCCTGCACATCGAGGGCGCCGCGGAAGATAAATGGAAACCCGAGGACGTTGTTGACCTGGTTCGGGTAGTCCGAGCGCCCGGTTGCCATAATCGCGTCGCTGCGCACATCGGCAACGTCTTCCGGGGTGATTTCCGGATCGGGGTTGGCCATCGCGAAGATGATCGGGTTTTTCGCCATACTGGCGACCATGTCCTTGGTGACGGCGCCAGCGACTGACAGGCCAAAGAAAACGTCGGCGTCTTTCAGGGCTTCCTCCAGCGTGCGCGCGCCGGTCTGGCTGGCGTATGTAGATTTCCACTGGTTCATGCCCTCGGTGCGGCCTTCGAAGATCACACCCTTGGAGTCGCAAAGCACGATGTTCTCGCGCCGCATACCCATGGCGGTCAGGAGATCGAGAGAGGCGATTCCAGCCGCGCCGGCGCCGTTGCAGACGAGTTTAACGTCTTCGATGCTGCGGTTCGTCAGGTCACAGGCATTCAGGATTCCGGCGGCGGCGATGATCGCCGTGCCATGCTGGTCGTCATGGAACACCGGGATGTCCATGAGTTCTTTCAGCCGCTCTTCGATGACAAAGCAGTCCGGCGCCTTGATATCTTCGAGGTTGATGCCGCCGAACGCAGGGCCGAGATAGCGCACGCAGTTGACGAACTCATCGACGTCGGTCGTGTCGACCTCGATGTCGATGCCGTTGATGTCGGCGAAGCGTTTGAAGAGCGCGCCCTTGCCTTCCATCACGGGTTTCGAGGCCAATGCCCCGAGATTGCCGAGACCGAGGATCGC
>JBCAXC010000377.1:0-2969 GCA_038534255.1 Pseudomonadota bacterium | reverse complement strand
TCACGTGAGATCATCGGCACCTGCAGCACCTTGCCGGTGCGTGGACAGATCGGCAAAAACGGAGAATAAGTTTTCTGCCGCGCTTCGCCTATCGTCGGCAGGATAATCTGCATCACCTTGTCATAGACCGCGAGCATCTTGAGCAGCGTCGCATCCATCATCCCGGAGCGGTAACACTCGGTCGCAGAGAAAAATTCATATGCGAACCCGAACTGGTCGAGAAACCGCTGGAGTCGCGCGTTGTTGTGATGCGCAAAGCTCTCGTATTCGTTGCTGAACGGATCGGGCACCACGCTCAACGGCTTTTCCAGATGCGCGGCCAGCATGTCCTTGTTCGGCACGTTGTCGGGAACCTTGCGCAAGCCATCCATGTCGTCGGAAAAGCAGATCAGCCGTGTCGTCTCACCGGTCAGCGTCTCGTAGGCCTGACGCACCATAGATGTCCGCGCCACCTCGCCAAACGTGCCGATGTGCGGCAGGCCGCTCGGCCCATAACCGGTTTCGAAAATCACCGTTTCTGGCCTGTTCTTCAAGCCGTCGAGCCGCTTGATCAGACGGCGCGCTTCTTCAAACGGCCAGGCCTTGCTTTCGTGTGCCAACGCCACCAGCGCATCATCGCCAGCTTGAATCCCAGCTTGGCTCGAGGTGTCCGACATCGCAGCTCTCCGGTGTTTTTCAGAATGCATGGTGGCGTTGCTCGGCCAGGCGAACCGTCACCGCGCCCGTTGCCGCACGTCGGCAAATTGTCTAAGCGGAGGGGCCGCCGCGACATGGTGGTGACGCGCCACAAGGTCATCGCGTCAACCCCGCGACGCGACCTCGACGGCGCCGTTATGCAGTGCCCTCCAGACCTCTGCAAGGTTCTCGTTGTGAGCACCTCGAAGAGCGACCCCAACGGAGACTTTGACCATGCCGACAGCGGCCACCGCCCAGGAAGCCCTGATCTACACGATGGTGACGACGAGCGCCGCCGACCGCAACATGAAAGACATCGAGCTGTCGCGGATCAACGATCTCGTCGCATGGCTCCCGGTCTTCAAGAATTTCCCCCCGGACCGGCTGGTCGATATCGCCCAGTCGTGTGGCACCATACTCGACAGCGACACCGGCCTTGCCGACATCCTCGATCTGATCGCCACATCATTGCCGCCAACTCTGTACGAGACCGCCTATGCGCTCTCCGTCGAGATCGCCGCCGTCGATCTGGACGTAAAAATCGAAGAGTTGCGGTTCCTCGAATTGCTCCGCGATCGCCTCGACCTCGACAAACTGACGACCGCCGCGATCGAACGTGGCGCCCGCGCACGCCACGCGGTCGTCTAGGGGGAGGCGCAAATGGCTACATTCACGCTTGAGTGTTTTGCCCAGTCCGGCAACGCCTACAAAGCAGCGCTTCTGCTTGCGCTCACGAAGGCCGACTGGAAGCCGGAATTCGTCGACTTCTTCAACGGTGGCGCTCGCACGCCGGTATTTCTGGCGAAGAACGCGATGGGCGAAGTCCCGGTGCTGCATCACGACGAGAAAACGCTGACGCAGTCCGCAGTCATCCTCGACTATCTCTCGCGGGAGCTTGACGCGTTTCGCATCGACACGGACGAGGACACCCGCCTGGAAGCGATGCGCTGGCTCTTCTGGGACAACCACAAGCTGACGAACTACACCGCGACCCTCCGCTTTCTGCTGAACTTCGCAAACACAGGCGACACACCTGTGACCGAGTTCATGACCGCGCGCCGCAACACGGCGTTCAAGGTTCTCGAGCGACAGTTGGCACAGCGGACCTGGATCGTCGGCGACAAGCCCACGATCGTCGACCTGTCATGCAGCGGCTATCTCTTCTGGCCGGATGAGCTGAACGTCGACTTCGCGGCCGACTGGCCAGCGATCAACGCATGGCTCTCCCGCATCAAGGCACTCGACGGCTGGTCCCATCCCTACGATCTGATGCCTGGCCATCCGATCCCGAGCTGACGGAACGACCTCAATGGTGTCGGCCCCTCTGCATCTCACTGACGAAGAGCGCGCAATGCGTTCCGGGGCACGTGGCGCAGCACTCCAGTTTGCCATGGACCTCGTGGTCCGCGCGGCCGAGATCATGGGCGCCCCGCGGCTCACCGGGTCCAGCTTCCTGCATATCGATGCGTGCCACTACTACGGCACCGCCCATCTCGATTTCGCAAACGCACTCCTGCGCGACGGCGCGCGGTTTAAGATCCCAGCATGGACGAACACTGTTCCCGTCAGCCTGATCCAGGATGATCCGCGCGAGGGGAGCGACCCCGTCTTTCTCAGCGAAGCCCGCGCACTGACACGAATCTATGAAAAGCTCGGCGCCCGCCCGGTCTGGACATGCGCGCCCTACCAACTGCCGAACGGACCCGAGCGCGGCGACCAGATCATCGTCGGTGAATCGAATGCCGTCTCGTACTACAACTCGGTCGTTGGAGCGCGCACCAACAAGTACGGAGATTTTCTCGACGTCGCCTGCGGTCTCGTTGAGCGCGTCCCCTTCGCAGGACTACACACCGACACTGGTCGGCGCGGCGAAATTGTTCTCGACATCCGACACCTTCCGGAAGAGCTGCGTCGCACGGAGTTTTTCTGTCACGTGCTCGGGATCGTCATGGGGCGATGCGCGAAAGATCAGATCCCGGTGATTGTCGGCCTGCCATCAGACACCCCGCCCGACAGCCTCAAGGCTATCGCGTCCGCTGGCGCATCGTCCGGCGGCGTTGCGCTGTTTCATGCCGTCGGCGTGACACCCGAAGCGCCGACGCTCGAAGCTGCACTCCAGCATCAGGACGCCGCGGAGACGATCGTCATCACGCCCGAGGCATTGATCGCCGCACGCGATGCTCTCTCGACCACCCACGATGGACCGCTCGCGATGGTCGCGCTCGGGACACCGCATTTTTCCTACACCGAATTCGAACGCCTGGTTGCCCTGCTCGACGGGCAAAAAATCCACG
>JBCAXC010000376.1:0-2975 GCA_038534255.1 Pseudomonadota bacterium | reverse complement strand
TGCGCTTCGGCATATCGCGCGCAGGGCGAAGCTCCGGCTTTTCTGGCCGACCAGGCACCAGCGGCAGAGATTGCCGCGCAATATGGCCGAGAGAGAGCCGCCGATGATGCCACGCTTGCGCCACCGCCTTGGCCCGCGCCACCTTCTGCGCGAGATCGGCTTCGGTCACGATCCCGACCGCCGCGTGCATCAGATCGCGGTTGTCAGCGCGTCCGGCCTCTTCATCAATGGCCAAGGCTGACCCGTCACTCACGATGCGAAATGCTCTTGCGCAGCGGCGAGCACTTTCTCGACATGCCCGGCCACCTTCACCTTGCGCCACATCTCGACGACCTTGCCCTTGCCATCGACGAGATACGTCGAGCGCTCGAGGCCCATGTACTTGCGGCCATACATGTTTTTCTCGACCCACACGCCATAGGCCTCAGCCAGCGTATGCTCATCATCGGACAGCAGTGTCATCCCAAGCTCGCGCTTGGCCTTGAACTTCTGGTGGCTCGCCACAGAATCGGGTGACACCCCGATGATCCGCACACCGAGCGCTTCGAACGCGTCCATATGTTCGGTGAAGGCGATCGCTTCTTTGGTACAACCGCTCGTGTCATCTTTCGGATAGAAGAAGAGGACATAGGGCGCGCCCTTGAGGCTTGCGGCACTGATTGTTTCGTCCGCGTCGGATGAGAGTTTAAAAGTTGGGGCTTTGTCACCGGTCTCGATCATGGCCAACATCTCCGTTGAGGCATTTTGCAGTGCATCATGATTTGGACACTCCTCTATCGCTTAACGGGCGCGACGGCCAATACGGAGGTCACGATTTGGGCTGCGTGAGCTTTGCGAGACCAGAACGTTCGCGGTGCGCGCAAATTGCAACGTGCGCGCGATTGCGTGGTTGCGCCTAGGATGTCGCAGCACGACGACGACTCCACGAGGCGGCCACCGCATGCCAGGCCTGCCCGGGCCGGCGAGACGCCCGAGCGACGTGTCTCACGCCAGCACCCGCATACCGAGCCGCCTGGCGCACGCACAACGCCCGGCGCCCGCATGACACTGCCGCCACCCGCCAACGATCCAACCCGCCGCTCTGCCTCGCGCCAGTCGCCCTCAGCCGCCGGTCCGTCAAATCCCCAGCGCGTTGCAGGATTTCCGGTGGGTGAAGCGGCACCAGTCGTCTACCGCGCCGACGGACGCCCTCCGCCACCCAACGTGCCGCCTACACGCACCGCACGACCTTATGACCAAGGGCCGCGCAAGTCCCGCTGGCGCTGGTTGCGACGGCTCGCTGTGGTCGTCGCCGTGTTTCTCGGGATTGCCATCGTCGCGGTCGCAACCTTGCAAATCCGGCTGAGCGACGGCCCTATCGATATTCCTCAACTCGTGACGCCCATCGAGAACGGGCTGGAGCGGGAGTTCGGCGGCACGCAGGTGCGGATCGACTCAGTCGCGCTCTATCGGGCAGAACCTTCGCGCCGCCTCGAGTTTCGCCTGAGCAATTTGCGGCTGCTTGACGAAACGGGGGCCACGGTGGTTCGGGTGCCGACAGCGGCGATCGACATTTCGCGCAATGCCCTGATCAACTGGAACATCGCGCCAAAGCGCATTGACCTGATCCGGCCGCGCCTCGTTCTCTCTTACAATGACGACGCCGGACTTTCTCTCCGTTTCGGTGGCTTCCAGGCATCATCCGCAGCGACGGCTGCCGCGGCGAACGATGTGCCGCCGCAGCCGGTAGATGATGCGGCGGACGAATATGCCATCGCAGCGCCGCCCGGAAGCAAGCGTGACGTCAGCCTCGTGCGCGTCCTGCAGGACACGTTTCAGGCCGCACGCGAGCGCCGCGCTTCGACCTCGTTCCTGCGTAGCGTCGGTGTGCGCAACGCGGTTGTCGTCTTGCGCACGCGAACGACGCAGACGGTCTGGAGCGCGCCGGACCTCTCACTCGCGTTGCGGCACCGCAGCGCCCAGAGCCTGATCCGCGGCAAGGGCACGATCACAGACGGTGTCGCCCCGTGGCAGTTCGCATTCGAGATCGATGACACACCTGCCCTCGGCGCATTCCAGATCCGCACGCTTTTCGAGGGGTTGATTCCCGGTGAGTTCGGCCGTGCCGTGCCGCAACTGGCCGGATTGCGCGCCATTGAAACCCCGCTCTCCGGTAAGGCGGATTTCGAGCTTCTGGAGACCGGCGCGCTCGCACGCGCCAACGTCGACGTGGTGGTGGGCGCGGGGCACATCACGGCAACACCCGATGATACCGCGAACCGCATGCTCGTCGACGAGGGGCAGGTCAAATTCGCCTTTGACGCCGCGCGAGGAGCGGTGCGGTTTGACACGCTCGATCTTCTGACGAGCGACGGTCGCATGGTGCTCGCCGGTGAGGTCGGCCCGGCGAAAGGCGTGTCCGGCGGTGTCGCCGATGATGCGTCCGGCAAGCGCTGGGCCTTTGACCTCGCGGGCAACATGCGGATGAAGGCCGATAAGGCGACGGTCGCACCGCTGAGCGAAGTGGCCTTCAAAGGCGTCTACATGCCATCGAGCGCTGAGTTGCGTGTCGACCGGATGAACATTGCCTGGCCAGAGGTCCAGATCGCCGGGCGCGGCAGCATCTCGCCAACCAAAGGCATCACGGTTTCGGGCCAGATCGGCGAGACCTCGAAGGCCGGTCTTCTCAGCGCCTGGCCGCCGGAGGTCGCGCGCGACGCCCGGGACTACATGGCCACCAGTGTGCAAACCCCGCTGATCACGGGCGGCCAGTTCTCGCTGTCATTGCCCTCTGATGTTCGCACCCGGATGGCAAAGGGCGGCGATATCCCCGCTGAGGCCCTGGCGTTCGATCTTTCTGCAAATGATTTGCAAGTTTCCTATCTGGATGCGCTGCCAACACTCCAGTTCCCCAAGGCGACGCTCTCTATTCGCGGACGCACCCTCCGCGTGAAGTCACCCGCTGGCTTCACCCAGCTTGAGAAGCGGAAGAAAAT
>JBCAXC010000375.1:0-2987 GCA_038534255.1 Pseudomonadota bacterium | reverse complement strand
CCGCAATACTCGCGAGTATTGCGGGTGTCCTCGTGCCTCGGTTCGGCAACGGCGCGAATGTCTGACGCAGGCCCCTCATCGCGTTGCGGCTTGACCGTTCGTGGCGGACTGCTACATCGAATCCATGACCGACACACTCGCCCGACCGCGCCCCGCTTCGGCTGCGCAGACCATGCCGCTTGAGCGGATCCGCAATTTTTCCATCGTCGCGCACATCGACCACGGGAAATCGACGCTCGCGGATCGACTGATCCAGCTCACCGGCGGGCTGAGCGACCGTGAGATGACCGAGCAGGTGCTCGACAACATGGAGCTTGAGAAAGAGCGCGGGATCACGATCAAGGCGCAGACCGTCCGGCTCGATTACACGGCGGCGGACGGGGAGACCTATGAGCTGAACCTCATCGACACACCCGGACACGTGGACTTTGCCTACGAGGTGAACCGTTCGCTGGCGGCGTGTGACGGCTCGCTGCTGGTGGTCGATGCGAGCCAGGGCGTCGAAGCCCAGACCCTCGCAAATGTCTATCAGGCGATCGAGAACGACCATGAGATCGTGCCGGTGCTCAACAAGATCGATCTGCCCGCTGCCGAACCGGAGCGTATCCGCCAGCAGATCGAAGACGTAATCGGGCTCGATGCATCGGATGCGGTCGAGATTTCGGCGAAGACCGGGCTTGGCATCGGCGACGTTCTCGAAGCGATCGTCACGCGTTTGCCGGCGCCGCAGGGTGAAGCCGACGCACCGCTCAAGGCGATGCTCGTGGACAGTTGGTACGATGCCTATCTCGGCGTCGTCGTGCTTGTGCGCGTGATCGACGGGTTCCTCAAGAAGGGACAGAAAATCAAACTCATGTCGACCGGTGCATCCTACCTGGTCGACCGGGTCGGCGTGTTCCGGCCGAAGCAGGATCTGACCAATATTCTCGGCCCGGGCGAGATCGGATTTTTCACCGCGGCGATCAAGGAAGTGGCAGATACGCGGGTCGGCGACACGGTCACAGATGAAAAACAGGGATGCGTGGACGCCCTTGAAGGGTTCCAGCCTGCCCAGCCCGTCGTGTTCTGCGGGCTCTTCCCGGTGGACAATTCTGACTTCGAAGACTTGCGCGAGGCCATGGGCAAGTTGCGGCTTAACGATGCGTCGTTCGTCTATGAAATGGAGACGTCGGCTGCGCTCGGGTTCGGCTTTCGCTGTGGCTTTCTTGGCCTGTTGCACCTCGAGATCGTGCGGGAGCGAATTGAGCGCGAGTTCAACATCGATTTGATCACGACGGCGCCGAGCGTCATCTATCATATCTACACGAACGACGGCGAAATGATCGAGCTGCATAACCCGGCGGATATGCCGGATCCGGTGCAGATCGAGCGGATCGAAGAGCCGTGGATTTCGGCGACCATTCTCGTTCCGGATGAATATCTCGGGCAGGTGTTGAAGCTCTGCGAGGATCGGCGTGGGCGCCAGAAGGACCTGACGTATGCCGGCGCGCGGGCGATGGTGGTTTACGAGTTGCCGTTGAACGAGGTCGTGTTTGATTTTTACGATCGGCTGAAGTCGGTCACGCGCGGGTACGCCTCGTTCGATTACCAGATTGAAGGCTACGAAGCCGAAGCGCTGGTCAAGATGTCGGTCCTTGTGAACGGCGAGCCGGTGGACGCGCTATCCATTATCGTTCACCGCGACCGGGCCGAAGCGCGTGGGCGGGGTATGTGCGAGAAGCTCAAGGATCTCATTCCACGGCATCTCTTCAAGATCCCGGTTCAGGCCGCGATCGGCGCCAAGGTGATCGCACGCGAGACGATCGCGGCACTGCGCAAGGACGTTACGGCGAAATGCTACGGTGGCGACATCACGCGCAAGCGCAAGTTGCTCGAGAAGCAGAAGGCAGGGAAGAAAAAAATGCGGCAGTTCGGCAAGGTCGACATTCCGCAGGATGCGTTCATCGCTGCACTGAAGATGGATAACAATTGACGCTGCGTGGCGACGCCAAGCTCCCCGAGAATACGATGAGCCAGTTACTCATCACCCTTTTGCGGTGCGCGGGTGATGTTGAGGCGTGATGACGACACGCGGCCGAGATCAGAGCACTTTCGCGGTGGAACGCGGCAGCCTTTGCGGGTTGCTGCGCGACCGAGCAGCTTGACGTTATCCCAGCCGAGTTTCGTTGCTGGTCCGGTGACCGTGTCATCGCATCCGCCAGATTTTTCTCTGAAGTAGGAATACGCGGCGTTGCTGTAGAAGCAGTAGTTGTCTCTGCGATAGATCTCGTTGCGCGCGACCCACAGCGATGGGCAATTATACTCTCTGACATCGGACCATGCGAGTTTGCGTGTGCTGCTATCGGCGATCACCGGTTTCGTCTCGTCGTAGACATAGACGCATTGCGCGCGGGCATCGTAGCTCAACTGGTAGATAGCAGTGACGAGCGCGACCCCCATGATCATGAGGAACACGCCGATCACCCAGCGCGCCATGTCGCCGAGCTTGAACATCAGGCCGAGGCCCATGACCATGATGAATATGATGATCTGATTGGCGTGTTCGATGCCGAGAAACTCGAACACATTCAGGAGAATATTCATGACGAGGTCCATGGGACTCTCCTGATGCGTCTTGGCGGGGGTGTTTCAACTTTGATGCACAGGCGTTGTATCGCGACGCCGATGCGGCGGCCAGTTCCTCGGGCCGCATGAGACGCTGAGAAGGCCTGGCTGTGGCGTTGCTGCGACGGGTCAGCCCTGCTTGAGCGCCGCGATGAGAGGCGCCAGCGTCGGCAGGATGAACGCCGCGCCTTCCCTCGAGAGGTGATCGTCGTCGCGATAGAGTGGAATGCCATCGTTTTCAATCCGGCACGTTTGCCCGGTGCAGAACTGTTGCGACGGGTCGAGGATGAAAACTCCGGGATCCTCGGCGATTTCTCGAACGCGCAGAACCGGTCGCACAACTCCTTCGTGAAATCGCCGAGGATCCCGGAGTTTTCATCCTC
>JBCAXC010000374.1:0-2998 GCA_038534255.1 Pseudomonadota bacterium | reverse complement strand
GTGATCACCGCTGAGGGTACCGACCTGCATCACGTCGTCGAAGGTGAGATCGACCTCGGCTGACATGGGCTGGAGTTGCGCGACCCCGGGTCACGGAGAAAACTGACGATGATCGCATTGCCGGAGCGCAAGGACGGTGACCCGACGTTGCCGCCGTTGCTGACCGGGTTCGGCATCGGGGCGCCGGATCAGCCGTTCGATCACGCAGTGGCCGGTGCGCGCGTCGGCGTGCATGAGGCCGGGCATGTGGTCTGGGCGCGCAATACGTCGATGCTGGATTGGGCGATCGTGCTTGCGCCTGAGGTGCCGCTGCGCAAGGCGGTCCAGATGGTTCCGCTGGCAATGGTCGCTGCTGGAGACTGTGTCGGTGTGTTGACGCCGCCGCAGGTCGCGCTGACGTTTCGCTGGCCCGACGGGATCATCGTCAACGGAGGGATCGCCGGGCGAATTGAGGCGACGGCCTCAACCGATGATCCTGATGCCGTTCCGGACTGGCTGGTGGTGCGCGTCGTCATGCGGATCCGGCATGAGCAGCACGAGGAACCGGGAAATGCCCCGGATCAGACCTCGCTGGAAGAAGAGGGCTGCACGGATCTGATGCGGAACCATCTGATCGAGTCGTACTCCCGGCATTTCCTGACATGGCTGAACACGTGGAACGATGACGGCTTTGCCCCGGTTCATGGGGCGTGGTTGCAGCGGGCCGAAAGTCTTGAGGAGCACATCGCGTTCACACATGGCGATGCGGTGATGTCAGGCGTCTTCATGGGACTGGACGAGGACGGAAATATTCTCCTCAAGAGCAATGACAGTGCGGGTGATGGCGCGGTCGAGCTCGTTTCGCTTGCGGATGTTGTCCTCTCCGGGAGATCGGATGCGCACACGGTGTCCAAGGATGACGGTCGGTGAAGTTTCTGCGCACCATCCGGTTTGATCCGTCCGACGTCCAGGTCTTTGAGCATGCGGCACCGGTGGACGATTGGGCTATTTCAGGCGCAGGTGCTTTTGCTGCGCTCAATGACGACGCCATTGTCGGCAAGGTGAAGCAGGCGTTCGCCAACGGTTTCACAGGCGTACCATCGTTTGGCCATGCGACCTTCGCGACGGTTGCCGAGATGTCTGAGGATGCACGGACCGACGTTGAAGATGCGCTCGTCCAGCGGTTTCTAACACACTATGGCGCGCCGGATGACGCGTCGGCACGTGTGGCCGCCCGCGGCGAGATGGCAGAAATTTTCTCCCTGTGTGATGACGCGTTGATCAACACGGTCTTCACGGTGCGGCGCTGGTTCGACGGCGACGGGGCGATGCGGGAGGCATTTCGCACGATCCAGCCACCGGGTGACGGGCCGCTGCATGCACGCGTCTGGGCAGTTGTTGAAGATGATGCGACACCCGGCGAAGACAGCGCGAATGGGGAGACGGGCGTTGCGTGATTTCTGGGTTTCGGCCGGGCGTCAGCTGCTCGCCCCAAGTGATGACGGCTTGCTCGCTGTGACACCTGCGTTCATCGGCGCCTATGCGCTGCGTCCGGAGATGCACCCGATCGAGACGTCTTGTGATGCCGAGATCGCATTGCATGCGGCGCTTGTCGATGATCCTCTGCGACCGCTTGATGATGGTGTGCTTGCGGACCTGCAAGATCCTGACGCGGTGGAGAATTATCGTGTCTTTCGCACGTTTCGCGATGTGCTCTTGAAGGCTGGTACGGTTGAGGCCGGCTATCTCGCGCTTGTGAAAGACCCGAGTATTCGCGTCCCGGCAATTTTTCTTGATCAACTGGTGCACGTCATTCTCCGGCATGTGCTCGATGGCGTGAGCGATCCGATGCGTCTGCGCGCTGCGGAGATATTCTTCCGCGAGCAGAATGTGAACACGGAGCAAAGCCGGTTGATGCTGGCAGATGTCGAAGTCGTCGACATGCATGCTCAGACCGGTGGGGCTGGTGGGCTCGGGCAGCTACTCGTCGAAAGCGGGACAGCGGTTCGCTCTGTCGAACTGGATGTGCTCGACGACGATAATGGAGAGATTTATTGGGAGCGCTCGGACCGCTTCGATACTGTCATCGACTTCCGGTTCGGGCTCCCTGCCCTCGATGCGTTTGCCCGGGTGATCGAAGCGTGGGTCGGCCATCTTACGCGGCATGCAGTGCGCGTCCAGCCGCGCAAGCAGATCGATGATGAAGACTGGCGGTGGCACATCGGGCTTGATCGCGATGGCAATGACATTCTCAACCGGCTTTATCGCGGCGAGGATGTGCCGCTTGACGACATGGCGCGGATTGCCGGGCTGTTCCAGATGACGTTCGAGGATGCGTCGGGTGTCATAGATCAGATGCGTGGTCGGCCCGTGTATCTCGCGCTTGCGATGGACACGGCGAAGCACGTCCGGATGAAACCGCAGAACCTTCTGGTCAATCTGCCGGTGAAACCCACCGACTGATATGTCGGCGCTGACGGGTGTCTGTCAGAGAAGCGCGATGTCGCGCAACGGCTGGCCCTCGCGCTGCGTCGTCTGCCATTCGGGGGCGACATAGTATGGCGCGTTCGAGGCGGGCAATGGGTCCTTGTCGAGGATGATGTCCGCAGCTTTTTCCGCCACCATGATCGTCGGTGCGTTCAGGTTTCCATTCGTGATCGTCGGGAAAACCGACGAGTCGACGACGCGCAGCCCGGTCGTGCCACGCACCCGACATTCAGGGTCGAGAACCGCATGGGCATCCTCGTCTGCGCCGATCTTGCAGGTGCAGGACGGGTGATAAGCGCTTTCGGCGTGCTGCCTGATCCAGGCGTCGAGTTCGTCATCACTCTGGACTGCTTCACCCGGCTGGATTTCTCTTCCTCTGAAGCGGTCCATCGCCGGTTGCAGCATGATCTCGCGGGTGATGCGCAGGCTGTTGCGGAAGGCTTCCACGTCGTCAGGATGCTGGTTGTAATTGAAGAGGATTTTCGGGTGCTGTTCGGGATCGCGTGACGTGATCTCGATTTTCCCGCGGCTC
>JBCAXC010000373.1:0-3017 GCA_038534255.1 Pseudomonadota bacterium | reverse complement strand
CGCCGAGTGTCTCAAGATCTTCGCCGGTCGCTTCTCCCGTGTTGATCATGAAGTTGCAGTGTTTCTCAGACATCTGAGCACCGCCGATTTTCAGTCCGCGACATCCGGCGGCGTCGATGAGCTTCCAGGCGCTATGGCCAGGCGGGTTCTTGAAAGTCGAGCCGCCGGTGCGTTCCTTCGTTGGCTGATGCTCTTCGCGATAGGCCGCAACCTCATCCATCTCGCGCCGGATGGCATCGGGATCGCCCGGCTCGCCTTCGAACAGCGCTTGCGTGAAGATAATGTCAGCCGGGGCGCCGCAGTGCCGATAGCTGTAGGCAAGTTCGGCATTGGTGAAGGTGTGCACCGTGCCGCTGCGGTCGACACCGCGCGCTTCGATCAAGCGATCGCGGGTTTCCGTTCCGTGCGCTCCGGCGTTCATGCGAAGCGCACCACCCAGACCACCCGGGATCCCGCGATAGAACGCGAGGCCCGCAATGCCCGCGTTGGCGGCGGCGCGGGCGACTTTCATATCGGGGTTGGCGGTGCCGGCGCGGAGACGGTGACCGTCCTCGATCGTGATCTCCGTGAAGCCTCGTGCAAGGCGGATGACGACACCCGGGATGCCGCCGTCGCGCACCAGCAGGTTGGAGCCGAGACCGATCGGAAGCACAGGCACGTGCGGCGGCAAGGCCTTCAGAAAACCTGCGAGATCGTTTTCATCCGCGGGAGTGAAAAGATATTCAGCCGGCCCACCGACGCGAAACCACGTGACGTCTGCGAGCGACGCTTCAGGCGTCAGGCGGCCGCGGACTTCGGGCAACTGATCGCTGGCGATCGGGCCGGTCTGCACGGGCGGATGGGGTGTCTGCTCTGCCATTGGTTCAACTGCTCTCGACGGACGTCAACGCGTGCCGAAAGGCGGAGTCGCGCAGCGCCCACCTCGGCCGGATTCGGTTAACGTCGCGTTAACTTCCGTTAAGATGGGCGCTTTGGCAGGGCGAAAGGGCCGTCCGATGTCCTGCGGATCAGGCGGAGGCTCTGCGTACCGCAGCGAGCTGGTCTGGCAGCGCGTGAGACCACTCTGTGATCGAACCTGCTCCAAGCCCAATCACCAGATCGCCGGGCTGAACGATCTGGGACAGCACAGGCGCGACTTCCTGCTGCATTTCGATCGCGATCGCGCCAGCACCGCCAATCTCACGAATCCGATCCGCCAGGGTTCGGTGATCGTAGCCGTCGATAGGGTCTTCGCCCGCAGCATAGACAGGCGCGACGAGCACTGCGTCGGCCTCACCGAACGAGTTGGCAAAGTCATCGAAGAGATCGCGCAGGCGGGTGTAGCGATGCGGCTGGACGATGGCGATCACGCGACCCTTTGATGTGGTGCGTGCGGCCTTGAGCACGGCTTCGATCTCGACCGGGTGATGCGCGTAGTCATCGAAGAAGTCGGCACCGTTCCATGAGCCGGTGTGCGTGAACCGCCGCTTGACGCCACCGAACGTCGCAAGGCCTGCGCGGATCTGTTCGTCAGGGATGCCGACCTCGGCACAGACCGTCATCGCGGCGAGTGCGTTCAATGTGTTGTAGTGCCCGGGCACCGGCAAGCTGACGCCTGCGATGGTGCGCTGGCCGCCCTTTACGCGGGGGCCACAGTGAATATCCAGGTGCGTCGTCTGTCCTTCGGTGCCGTGGATCTGTGGGCGCACGTCAGCATCTTCAGCGACACCATAGGTCAGCACGCGACGGCGGTTTTCGCGGTGCAGTTCGCTCAGCAGCTCACGCACAACAGGATGGTCGATGCAAGCGACGGCGCAGCCATAGAACGGGATGCGTTCAAAGAACGTGCGGAACGCGAGATGCATGGCTTCGACCGAGCCGTAGTAGTCGAGATGTTCAGGGTCGATGTTGGTCACGACGCCGATCTCGGTCGGCAGGCGTATGAACGTGCCGTCGCTCTCATCAGCCTCGACCACCATCCATTGTCCGGTGCCATGGCGCGCGTTGGTGCCCCAGTCATTGATGATGCCGCCGCTCATCGCCGTCGGGTTGAGGCCGGCGGAATCGAACAAGTGCGCGATCATCGAGGTCGTGGTGGTTTTGCCGTGCGTGCCGGTGACAGAAACGGTCGAGCAAAACCGCATTATCTCGGCGAGGATCTCGGCGCGCGAGATGATCGGGATGCCTTTCAGGCGGGCGGCATCAAGTTCCGGATTGCCGGGTTTGACGGCAGAGGAAATGACGACGTAGCGCGCACCGACGAGATTGACGGCGTCGTGTCCGACGAAAACCCGGATGCCGCGCTTGCGCAAGCGATCGACGTTCGCGCTTTCCTTCTGGTCGCTGCCCTGCACGTCATAGCCGAGCTCGACAAGAATTTCCGCAACGGCGCTCATGCCGATGCCGCCAATGCCGATGATGTGGAATGGCCCGATACCTTCAGGAATGCGCATATCGTTTTCTCCTCAGGCGTATCGACCGCGGCGGTTTCCGCGCGTTGCGATACTGCCCGCTGCCCCGTCATCGCGCGACGGACCAGCAACCTTTGCCGGACGGCCCGAGCACCGCTGCAAAACTCTCAGTAAACGCCTCTTACACCCGATTCGTCAGGCGTGGCTCACTTGCCGTAATCATTCGCGAGATGCTCGGCGAGATCAGCAAGGCGTTCGACCGCGTCCGGGCGCCCCTCTCCAGCTGCGGCTGCAGCTGCGTTCGCAAGGTTTTGCGGCGTGGTCATGGCTTCGCCGAGCTGGGCTGCCAGTACATCTGCATCCAGTTGTGCCTGTTCGAGACACCATGCGCCGCCTGCTGCAGCAAGCGCAGACGCGTTGCGCAGCTGATCATTGTCCAGCGCATGTGGCAGTGGCACCAGCAGCGAGGGGCGACCGAGCACCGCGAGTTCAGTGACGCTTGATGCGCCGGCGCGGGCGATGACCAGATGTGCGTCAGACATTTTTTGCGGCAAATCGTCGAAGAAAGTGCCGAGTTCGGACGTGACGCCTTGTTCCTCGTAAGCCGCGCGGACACGCGTCATGTCT
>JBCAXC010000372.1:0-3018 GCA_038534255.1 Pseudomonadota bacterium | reverse complement strand
GAACAGCGTCTCGTTCAACAACTCGTCGCGCAGCCTCCCATTAAAACTCTCGATGAACGCCATACTGGCGTGGCAGGAAGATCGTGGCGTCGCCTGGCACTACATCGCCCCGGGCAAGCCGATGCAGAACGCGTTCATCGAGAGTTTTAATGGGAGGCTGCGCGACGAGTTGTTGAACGAGACGCTGTTCCGATCGCTCTGGCAGGCCCGCCAACTGATTGCCGAGTGGCAGACCGACTACAACGAGGAACGACCACACACGAGCCTTGGCGGACTTACGCCAAACGAATTTGCAACCCGGTCCAATCAGGACCAAACACAGAACAGACTCTCGTTATAACCCCGGACACCGAAGGGGCAGGGTCAATGGTCGTAGGACATGGTTTGTAGCTAGCCTCAGGCGAATCCGCACGGAGGTATATATAACTTATGCACGACGTGCGGTTATGGCCATCGCGACATGGCCGTATTACGCCGTAATCGCAGCTTCCACTGATAGCGGACATGGCGAAATCCATGCGCGTATGAGCGCTGACCTCCGCAATTGGGATTCTGCGACCGGAGCAGCCTCAACCACCCCACTCACCCATCCAGTTTCTGCGCTACCACGCACCGCACCAGCGGAGCGAAGTGCGCGAACGGCGGCGTCTCGACGTCCGGGTCTTTGGCGGCGTCGTCGAGGTGGCGGATGATGAGGATGGCGTCGAGGTTGGGGTTGGTTGCGAATGCTGCGACCTCGTCGTCGTTCATCGGGCCGCCCTGGAGGTGGAGCGAATGGATCGAGGCCTCGGACAGGCGCGCGAGATAGCTCGGGCGCGTGGCGCAGAGGTAGCGTTTCGCGGCGACGTGATAGCGGACGCAATCGGTGACGACTGACGGGAAGAAGGGCGCGAGCACGCGCGCGCCGGCCTCCTCGTGCAACTTGTCTTGCGTGTCGGCCATGCTGAACATGCCGAACTCGCTCGTGAAATGGCCGATGTCGTGGAGGAGCGCGGCGACGATGATCTCCGGCGTGTGACCGGCTTGCTCGGCGAGCGCCGCGCCCTGCAGCATGTGCTCGGCCATGGTGACGGGTTCGCCAAGATATTCTTCCCCGCCGCGACGGACGAAAATGTCCTCGATGAACGGGACGACGGTGTCGCGTGTCAGCGGGCGTGCGGAGACGTCGTTCATGCGGCGACCTCGCGTGTCGGACGGGCGGCGCCCGCTCCGGCGCTTTCGAGCGCGGCAAGCGTCGAGAGCAGACCGTCCTTGTCGGCGTAGCAGCCCTGCAGCCAGCGGCTTCCCGCGCCCGAGTATCCCTTACGGGCATGCAGCACCCGCGTGTTGTCGACAATAAAACTCTCCCCCGGGTTCAGCCGGAACGACACGGCCATCGCCGGGTCCTCGATGATCTCGCCCATGGTGCGATATGCCTCGTAGTAAAGCGCCATGGTGTCATACGGGATGTCGGTGAACGCGGCGGCCGAGCGGTTGTTGAAGCGCACCGCGACGAGGGCGCCGTCGGGCGCAAGCTCGATCATCGGTCGGCGGGACGTCAGCATCACGCCCGCGTCCCCAGCGTAGGTGAAGCGCGCGCAGTGCCGCGTCAGCACATCGAAGTACGCCGGGTGCGCGTCGCGGAGGCGCTCGGCCACACGGAACCCGTCGACGACCGTGTTGTCGCCCCCCGCCGCCGAACTTTCGAGACAGTAAAGGATCTGCAGCGTGGGGACGGGATCGCGATACGGATTGTCGGTGTGCGCCTGTAGGCCGAGGCCGGTGTAGGCGAGGTTGGTCGGGTTGATCTGCGTGCGGACCTCGAAGTGGCGCCCGTAATTGGTTTCGCGGACGTGGCCGAACTGTTCGACGATCCGGAACAGCGAACCGGCGGCGACCGGCCCGCCCGTCATCGTCGCAAACCCGTAGCGCGCGACATCGGCAAGCCACGCGTGCCGGGCCGCATCCTCGGTGCAAATGGCATGGAAGTCGGCGACCGGGGTGTCCGCGCCGAGCCGGGCGTCCCATGTCTCGATGCCGGGCGTCGTCCAGCCTGCGGCGTGCGGGGCCGGTCTGTCATAGGCGTGCGCGGCGAGCCATGCGGTGTCGAACGCGACCGTCTTGTTTTCCGGCGTGAACGTGACGCGCAAAGTCTCGCCGTCAAGCTCCGTCCCGGCGATGCGGGTGTCCGCCGGAATGTCGGAGAGCGAGATCAGGCGCTGCCCATTGCCGGCGCTGCGCGTCTCCGCGTCCTGCGCGTTGTCCCGCAGCCAGATGGCATGGAAGCGGGCGGTGGTCGCGCCTGTCTCGAGATAGAGCGCCCGGCCGTCGTCGATGAGGGTTGCGGTGGGCATGGTGGGTGTCCTCGCACGGCGGTGGGAAACGGTGGCGGGACTGAGCGTAGCGAGGGACGACGGGCCGGGGAAGGGGATTGGTGTGATCTCGACATGCGCGATCAATGGACCGACGTCCGTTCTCGGTCGGACATCAACGTCGCGCGTGGCCCTGTCGTTTTGTTGGCTATGGGCCATGAGGTGAACTGCTCTCGACACTCACAACAGCGTATGCGATCGTCTCCGAGGCGTGAGACGTTGTGTAAATAGCACTGACCACACTCATTAGCATAAACTGATGGTTATTCTGACAATTCCGCGACCGTGAGGAAGACAACATGAAACGTATTTGTTTATTCGTGTTTTTGATTTGGGTTTTCGCTCCACTAAATGCCGCGGCGCAACAAATTAACTGCAGTGCCGCGCTCGTACAAAATGCTGTAAAGTACAGCGGCGATAAAGTTGAGCAGCTAGCGTTCCTCCACCTAGTAAACGAAGACAACTATAGCGAAGCAAAAAAAGATGTATCCGCGACGGTTCCAGGATATTTTGATGGAAATTATGGTGATTTTGCAAAATCACTTCAGAAATACCGGGAGCAACAGGGAATCGCACTATCTACTAGAGAAATCGTAGATTTTACAAAATACTATCTGTCCAGCGAGTCCTTAGAAGCCTACAAAACTTGTATTTCAGTGAACGCGAG
>JBCAXC010000371.1:0-3029 GCA_038534255.1 Pseudomonadota bacterium | reverse complement strand
CGGATGTGGTCGTGCTCGGCAAGCCGCTCGGCAATGGCTATCCGCTTGGTGCCGTCGTCACGACACGGGCAATTGCCGATGCTTTCGCGACTGGCATGGAGTTTTTCTCGACGTTCGGTGGGTCATCGGCGGCGTGCGCGGCCGGGCTGGCGGTTCTCGATGTGCTCGACGAAGAACGACTGGCGGAGAACGCGGCGCAGGTGGGCGCGCATCTGTTGCTTGGCCTGCGGCAGATTCAGGAGCGAACGCCGACAATCCGTGACGTGCGCGGGATGGGATTCTTCATCGGTGTGGAGATCACCGGGCCGGACGGTGCGCCATCGCGCCGCCATGCACGCCATGTTGTCGAGCGATTGCGGGGCAAGCGCGTTCTGATCGGTACGGACGGACCGCATGACAACGTCCTGAAAATTCGTCCGCCGCTTTGTTTTTCGCATGGTGACGCAGATTTTCTCTTCAATGCGCTGGCTGAGGTTTTTGAGGATCGGCTGATGCAGGAAGGACAACACTGATGCCTAAGAACCTTTTTGACGCGAGCCTTTACGACTTCGCCACGCCGCAGCCTTCGTACTGGGAGGCAACGGCAGGACCGTCACCGGTCACGGGCACACCGCTTGAGAGCGAGGAGAGCTGTGAGGTTGCCGTGATCGGTGGCGGATACACGGGCGCGTCCGCCGCGCTGCATCTCGCGCGGGACTTTGGTGTTGATGTGCGCGTGCTGGAGGCGGGGCATTTCGGCTGGGGTGCTTCCGGGCGCAACGGTGGGTTTTGCTGCATGGGTGGGACGCCGCTGACGCTGAAGCAGCAGGTGCGGCGTTGGGGGCGCGACGAAACGAAGGCCTATTGGCGCATGCAGGTGGAAGCGGTTGAACTGGTCGGGCATCTCCTCGAGGAGGAAAATATCGATGCGCAGCGCCAGGGCGACGGTGAGTTCTGTGTTGCCGAGAGCGCACGTCACTTTGCCGGACTGGTCGAGGATGTGGAGAACCAGCGCCAATTGCTCGGTCACGCCGGGACGGTCTATTCCGCCGACGCATTTCGCGACATCGGTTACGACGCCCCGCATGTGCATGGTGCCGTGCTTGAGCAACCGTCCTTCGGACTGCACCCGCTGCGGTATGTTCAGGGGCTCGCTGCGGCGGCGGAGCGGCACGGCGCACATCTGCATCCTCACAGCGAAGTCGTGTCATGGAGCGAGGCCGAAGCTGGTGACGGGAGGCGCCATCTGCTGGAGACACGTGGAGGAAAAGTGCGTGCGCGGCACGTCATCGTGACTGGCAACGGGTTTTTGCCGGAGCATCTGCATGGCGCCTTTAGCGGACGCGTGCTTCCTCTGCAGAGTGTCATCGCCGTAACGCGCCCGCTGACATCTGATGAACGTGCGGCACATCATTGGGTGACGGAGAACCCGGCGATCAACTCCCTCAATGTCTACTGCTACTATCGCCTGCTGCCGGACAATCGATTGATGATTGGCGGACGTGGAGATTTTACCGGGCGATCCGATCGGCTTGGCGTGACGCAAGACTATCTGCGTGCGACGATTGCTCGGCTCTGGCCGGAATGGTCGGGTATCGAGATCGATTATCTCTGGCGTGGCCTTGTGTGTTTTTCCTCTCGTCTCGCACCGACGGTTGGCCGCGTGCCGGAGGATCCGACAGTCTCGTTCGGGTTCGCCTATCACGGCAACGGCGTGAATAATGCGACGTGGACCGGGCGGTCACTCGCGCACTGGTTGGCGGGAGGAAATGACCAAACGTCGCCGACACCAGAGCACATGCCGGCGATGGTGCGTGGGTTTTCGCCGCGGTTCCCCCTGCCGCATTTGCGACGTCGGATCGCGCAGGCTGGCGTGCTGTCACACAAGCTGGCCGATTGGTGGGACGGTCTGCGGTCATGAGCGCTAGCGCCGGCCAAATCCGGGGCGCGGGGGCAGTTCGTCAGGCGTGCGGACGCCGAACGTGTCTCGGTGCGGCAGTGATGGCGAGACGTTGACGGTCTTGTTCGTCGGGTTCGTATCTGGTGCGGACGTTTCGTCGCTAGTCACGCCAATTGAGCGGGGCGTTTGCTGCATCGCAGTTCGCGTATCGTGGCTCGGCATTGGCGACGCCATTTCGCTGGCAAAGTGCTTGGGAGCCGCTGACTTCTTCGCGGGGCGTGCCGGTTCTGTCGGCGCCGTGTGATCGGGCTGTTGCGTGCCGAGTGTCGTGATCTGCCTGATGCGGACGAGGTGACGTGGGCGTTGGAGCCCTCCGAGTTTGCGACGCCACTTCGTTCGCCTCGACGACATTGCGTTCCTGACGGTCGCTGCGTTGCGCGCCCTTTCGCTCAGGCGCGCAAAGCGCCGGTTGAGAGAGGGAAACAGGGCTGGGCGCTTCGGGCTATCGCTGCGTTCTGGCGATGTGGTGATGGTCTCGCGTCCAGGTCCTCGCAGCCAGGCGTGAATGCCCCAGATGCACCCGGCGAGAATGTAGAGCTGACGCCAGTGATCGGTGTCGACGACGAGGCTCTGGAGCGACAGAGCCAGAAACGTGGAGAACAATACGATCGCGAACAACCGCACCGGACTTGCCATGAGTGTGTTCCGGAATGCGACGACGGCCGTTGAGATGATCAATGCAATGAACGCAAAGCCGCCGAGCCAGCCGCCAATCAGAAAACTGTAGAGGTAGGCGTTGTGCGGTTCGGCTTCGTGATACTCCGCGAAACTGTAGGCGCCGATGCCGAGCGGGTTTGCAAGGATCACGTCTATGGCGATACGTGCGCCGGCGAACCGCTCAAGCGTGTCGTAGGACTGGACGAATTGTCCGCGTACGCTCATCAGGTTGGCGATGGCGTCGAAGCTCAGCGCGAAGATTAACAGCGCAACCGCGATGGCGACGGTGCAGACCGCAAGGCCAGCGACCTTGAGGCGCAAGCTGTTGGACCGCGCGCTGACGAAAAGCAGATAGGTTGAGATTCCGACGGAGAAAATGGTGCTGGCCCAGGCGCCGCGTGAGAAGCTGAGCAGCACGCCGAGGCCAAGGAAC
>JBCAXC010000370.1:0-3031 GCA_038534255.1 Pseudomonadota bacterium | reverse complement strand
ATGGCACGATTTCGGTCACGGCGAACGTGGCGCCGCGGGCGTGTTCCAGCTTCGTCGAGGCATGCCTTGCTGGCGATTTTGCGACGGCGCTCGAGTGGCAGGATCGTTTGATGCCGCTGCACGTTGCTCTCTTCGCCGAGCCGAGCCCGGCGCCTGCGAAGTATGCGCTGTCGAAGCTGGGGCGGATGGACGCCGAGGTGCGCTCGCCGATGGTGGGCGTTGAGCCGGAGACGGCGACGCAGATTGATGCAGCGCTGCTGCACGCGGGCCTTGTGAACGCGTAAGGCGCCGCCAGGACCCATAACACGCACGAGTGGCGACGGTTGAGATGGCGAAAAAACTGAAAACGCCGTCCAACGTGGTCGCGGAGAACCGCAAGGCGCGGCACGAATTCTTCATCGAGGAGGAATTCGAGGCCGGGCTTGTGCTGACCGGAACGGAGGTTAAATCTCTTCGCACGGGCAAGGCCAACATCGCGGAGAGTTATGCCTCTGCCGAGGGCGACGAGATCGTCCTCATCAATGCAAACATCCCGACATATCAGCGCTCCGGCGCGTTTGATAATCACGCGCCGCGCCGCCATCGCAAGCTGCTTTTGCACCGCAAGCAAATCTCGAAGCTTATCGGTGCGGTGCAGCGTGAGGGCATGACGCTTGTGCCGCTCAAACTCTATTTCAATGAGCGCGGGATCGCGAAACTGTCGCTCGGTCTCGCCAAGGGCAAGAAGCTGCACGACAAGCGACAGACCCAAAAGGACCGGGATTGGAACCGTCAAAAGCAGCGTCTTATGCGCGAGCGTGGCTGAGCGCGAGCCGCAGAGCCACCGTTACGACAGCGTCTCGATGATGTGGAAGACGTTGGCGAACATCTCGGGTGTGAGGCGTCGGGTGTTCGTGTTGTAACGTGAGCAGTGGTAGCTATCGACGAGCGTCAACCGATCGCCGAGCGGGTGCGTTGCGCCATGTGCGAACGGCGCGTCTTTCAACCTGATGCCCCGCGCCCGCAAAACGCTCTCGTGTGCGATGCGTCCGAGCGCGAGGATGGCGCGGAGATTTTCGAGGCCGTCAATGCGCGCGGAGAGAAATGGACGGCATGCGGTGATTTCGCCGCCGGTCGGCTTGTTCTGAGGCGGGACGCAGCGCACCGCGTTCGTGATCATGCACCCGGCGAGTTCAAGGCCGTCGTCCGCGCGCGCATCATAGGTGCCGCGTGACCAGCCGAATGTCGCGAGCGTCTCGTAAAGCAGGTCGCCGGCGTAGTCTCCGGTGAACGGGCGGCCCGTGCGATGTGCACCCTGTAGACCGGGTGCGAGCCCGACGATGAGTAATCGCGCGTCCGGATCGCCGAACGACGGCACAGCCCCTGCGAACCAGTCGGGGTGCGCAGCCGCGCTTTCCTCGCGATACGTCACGAGGCGTGGGCAGATCGCGCAGGTCTTCGGCGGTTCAGCGGGTGCACGAGGCGTCTGCGCGGCGCACATCGGTTGCGCGCTCAGATGTTGCGGAAGCGGTCGATGTCATCGTCGTCGTCATCGACATACTCGTCATTATGGTTGTCGTCGTTGCGGCTCGGCGCGGTATCGGTGTTGCGTTGGGGGCGCCCGCCGGTGCGTCCGATGTCATCGCGCAGGTCCATCAGATCGATGTACTGGTCGGCCTGACGGCGCAGCTCGTCAGCGATCATCGGGGGGCGGCTTTCCTTCGTTGAGACAACGGTCACACGGACGCCCATGCGCTGCACTGTCTCGACCAGATAACGGAAGTCACCATCGCCCGAGAGCAGGACGACATGATCCAGCGTACGTGCCGCGCTGACGATATCGACCGCGAGCTCAACGTCCATGTTACCTTTGACGCGGCGGTTGCCTTCGGGATCGATAAATTCCTTCGTTGGCTTCGTGACCATGTGATAGCCGTTGTAGTCCAGCCAGTCGACGAGCGGGCGTATGGAGGAAAACTCGGTATCTTCGGTCACGGCCGTGTAGTAGGCGGCGCGTACGAGCCGAGCCTTGCCACGCAGAAATCTCAATAGCGCGCCATAGTCGACGTCGAAGCCAAGGGAACGGGCGGCGCCATAAAAATTCGGGCCATCGACAAAGAGCCCAACGCGTTCATCAGGATAAAAATGCACGAAACAAAAACTCCTCGAAATGTATCGCTGCGCACAAGCATGCGTGCTGCCAGCGATCGGATGCGTGCCCATACTCTACAACACGCCAATGCGACAACCATCGCCCGCGCCTAGTGTTCCGGGGAAAACCGGTCGCGTGCTGATCGGTCTGGGCGCCAATATCCCCGGAAGGTTTGGCAATCCGCAGGCGGCGATCGAGATCGCCTTCGAGCATATCGCGAGGCTGACACTCGATCGATGCTGTTGCTCGGCCATTTATTCGAGCAGTCCGGTAGGACCGCCAAATCAGCCAGTCTACGTCAACGCGGTCTGCGCGCTCGAGACTGCCCGCAGTCCTGCCGCCCTGCTCAGCGCGCTCAAAAGGATCGAGCGTGACGCCGGACGCGGCAAAGGGCGTCGCTGGGGGCCGCGACCACTTGATCTTGATGTTCTTGCGTACAAGGGCGTGGTGCAGGGATGGGGTGTTCTGAACGGTCGGCTTTGGGGGGCGGGTTCGAGCGCGGTCCGTGTTGTAAGGAAGGGGCGTGTGGCGGCGGCGCGGTCGCGCCTCGTGCTCCCGCACCCACAAATGCATCGACGGGCCTTCGTTCTGCGTCCGCTCGCGGATCTTGCGCCCGGTTGGCGTCATCCGGTGCTGCGGCTATCGGCGGAGGCTCTGCTCGCGAATGATGCGGACGGATACGCAAGTCTACGACGGCTCACCGACCCGCGAACGCTATAGCGCTGAGCCGCACGGCGGGACGATCAGCCGGGCTTGTACTTCTGGGGCGAACGCTGTATTGCAACGCAAACCTCCAAATTCCGCTTTGCGAAGGACCGCACCCCATGGCGCGTGTGACCGTCGAGGACTGCATTGAGCAGGTCCCGAACCGTTTCGATCTTGTTCTACTCTGCGCCCACC
>JBCAXC010000369.1:0-3044 GCA_038534255.1 Pseudomonadota bacterium | reverse complement strand
CTCTTGCGCATCGTCCGGCTCCTTGTGGGATCGACAGACTCTAGCTCACAACCAGGACGTTTGAAGGGGCAGGGTCACCATGCACAAATTATTAAACGGTTCAAAAGCGATGATGAGAATTCAGAGCTTGAGATTTTAAGTCGCGACGACGGGTTGTTTGAGTTTAGGGGGTATCGCAAGAAAATTGAGCCAGATGGTCCCTTTATGGGCGACTCGTACTGGAGCCTTGCAGAACATTCAGGTCTCTATGAGACAGCGGAAAGTGCAGAGCGAGACGCTCGAAATGAGGTGGATTGGCTATCAAATAACAAAGGTGGCGATGACTGATTGACCTCCTTTCCGTTGCAGACTTTGCGACCGTTCCGGGTCAAAAGTGAGCGTATGCGCTGCACAACCCATGTCCGCTGTTGGTCGAAGCAGACATCAAACAGCCTATGTCGCGCAACCTGCTAAAGCCCCCTTCCTCCGCTTAGCGGACAACGACAGCGGTAGCTGTCCGGCCTTGCCGTGAAACGGGTTCCGGGAGGCCGCTGCAGGGCACGACCACAAGATTGGACGATTGGGGTGCCGTTTCGAAAAAGCCGTGCGATCAACGTTATGTCAGGTCAGATCCGAGGGGGCGTCGCAAGCCCGGGTCCCCGCATTTCAAACCGCTGGCGCATAACGTGGTGGCGACAAAACTGAACGCTGAACGACTGGGGGACATCTTGACGTCTCCAACCAGACCTCCCCGTCACGATTGACCAGTGCGGCCTCGCGCCTGCCCATTGTCGTCCCAGTCATCCCAGCCCGCAAATCGAAGCGGCACGGCATCGCAGAGTAAACTCAATTGCTTCGCCCAGCCCTCCAGGCAGCGCTTCAAATGCCGCTCATTGTCCGCGTCGCTTTGATAGGCGTACCCCATGTTCTGGTTTTGCACGCCATACGTGACGTGAGGTGGCAAGACGTCAAAGCCCATGTAGTAGAGGGAGTAATGGGTCGGCCAGAGAATTTTCTCGATGTCTCCGCCGCGGCAGCCCGGTCCGAACGCGTCGGATTGCGCGCCCGTTGTGATGGAGCAGATGGCGCGTTTTCCCCGGAAGACACCTCGATCGTAGCGCATCTCGCTGGTGTAGAGGCCGCCACTGACGAAGACCCGATCGAACCACCCCTTCAGAACCGCCGGGTGACTGTGCCACCAGATGGGAAACTGGAAGATCACCAGATCCGCCCGTTTCAGACGTTCAATTTCCCGCGCGACATCGGGTGAAAGGGTGTCGGTCTGGTAAGCATGCCGTTGTTCGCCAAGGGGTGCGAAGATCTCTGTGTTGTCCCGGACAGCGTAATGCCGCGGCCCCTCGCACGGGTCGAACGCGTCGCGGTACAGGTCGGACACGTCGACGGTGGCGCCGGATGCTTCGAGCGTTTCAGTCGCGACTTGGGTCAGTGCGCCGTTGAAAGATGACGGCTCCGGGTGGCAGTGAACGATGAGGGCATGCATGCGGGCGAGGCTCCGTTGACGATGTCATGCCCGCTGGCTACCACCGACAATCGCGTAACAAAATTCCAAGAAGTGGCATGCGCACATTGCAAAAATGAACAGCCAGCTGAATTGGGACGACATGCGGCTAGTCCGGACGATCATCGAACGCGGTTCGCTGTCCGGCGCGGCGCGCGAGTTTGGCGTGAGCCATCGGACGGTCTTCCGAAGACTGAACGCCCTCGAGCAGCGGCTAGATGTGCGGTTTTTTGACCGTTCACGCACGCGCTACACCCCAACTCTTGCTGGCGAGGAAGTTGCGGAACTCGCAACGCGACTTGAGAGCGATGTTCGCGATGTCGAGCGTCGCATTGCCGGACGAGACTTGAGACCATCAGGTACCGTCCGCATCACGACGACCGATTCACTCCTCTTTGGCTGGCTGTCTTCCGTGATCGTCGGGTTTCGAACGACGCATCCCGATATTGCATTGGAGCTTGTCGTCTCGAATAACGTGCTGAACCTGTCGAAGCGCGAAGCGGACATTGCGCTTCGCCCGACCGCCCGACCGGATCCCGGGGTTGTCTGCCAAAAGATCGGGACGATCGAACAAGCCATTTACGGCGTTGAACCAATCGTGCGGACCATCACCAGTCGCGACGACCTGGAGCGGATAGACTGGATCGGTCCCGATGACAGCATGTCGTATGGCGATTACAGCCAATGGCTCGCGCAGCATGGACATGATCAGCAATGCAAATACCGAACAAACTCCGTCTACGGGTTTTTCTCCCTCGCAAAAGCCGGCGCAGGGCTGACTGTGCTGCCCCTATATCTCGGGGAGCCTGAGAACAGTTTGCAGCGCTATGGCGATACGATTGCCGCGTTGAGCACCGATCTCTGGCTTTTGTCGCATCCGGACCTGCGAACAACAGAACGGATCAGAGCCCTCGTGGAATATCTCTCCGTCGAAGCGACATTTGACGTCGCAAATTACGCATCTCGAAGTGGTCGCAATCCGTAGTCAGCTTTGCGCCCAACTTGTGCGACGTCGCGGTGCAGCTATATTGCGCCCATGATCAGCATGCCCGACAGCGACATACGCATTTTGGCTCCGTTGGAGACACTCGATTACTTCGACAGTCAGAGCGTTCATCTGTCGCGAAACGTCTCTCCGCTCGAAGCGTGGAACCTCGTCATGGAGGATCCCCAACCGTTACTCAAACTGGCATTCAAGATACGCGACGTCGTGTCGAACCGCTTCGGCGTGAAGTCCATTGGTGGTTTCTCGGGCAACCACCACTCAGCGGTCAAAGAGGGAGATTATTTGGACTTCTTCCTGGTCGAACACATCGATGAAAACACCCTGGTTCTCACGGAGCGCGATCGTCATCTCGATGTTATGACGTGCCTGTCGACGGCTGGGCGTGAGTTTTCGATAACGTCCTCGGTGGCCGTCCATAACTTTTTTGGACGCGCCTACATGTTGCCGGTCGGAGTAGCTCACAAGTTCATCGTCAGGGACATGCTACGTCGGCTCCAAAAGAAAAGCGCTGCATAGATTTCGAGGCAGCTTTGTCGGCAT
>JBCAXC010000368.1:0-3072 GCA_038534255.1 Pseudomonadota bacterium | reverse complement strand
CCGAGCGCCAGCGCGATCTCACGAGCGGCGACATTCTTCGCCTCGATGAAGTCCATATCCTTCGGACTGAAGCCCATGGCTTTCCAGTCGAGCCCGCCTTCCAGCAGCAGCGGCCGTCCAGCGTTGCGCGCACCCTGAAAGGATGCCTCCAACTGATCGCGCAATCGCTCGTATTGATCGGCGGTCATGTTCCCGTCGTTCGCCGCGTAGACCAGCGCACCAGAGGGACGCGCCGCGTTGTCGAGCAGCGCCTTGTTCCAGGCGCTGGCCTTGTTGTGGATATCGACAGCCATCGCCGCCGCCTCGATCGGACTGAGACCGTAGTGCTCATCAAGCGGATGAAAAAACCTGACGTGGTGCACGCCGCGAAATCCATCATCGGCCTCGGCAACATGACGCACCGTGCGCCCGTCAACCGTGTGATCGTACGCCGTCACCCAGCCATCAGCACCGCTCACGACACGCACGCGGTCCGGACGCATCAGATAAAGCTCTCTGACGTCGTCGCCGGTGCGGATCGCTTCAACGAACGCATTGCCTGAAACCAGCAGATAGCCGACCAACGCTTCCAGAAACGTCGCGCCACATTGCAGCTGGTTCGGCTGTCGCAGCAGGCGCAGGAGCGGATGGTCGCTGCTTTCGCTCGCACCCTCCCACACGACCAGCCCGACAGAGGCCACCGCCTCGCAGATCATCCGGACGGAGCGGTGCACGATCGCGTTCTGCATCACGCCCTCGCGGGCAAACGCGGCATAGCTGCGCGGACTCCATGCGGGCGCAGCCGCATGTTGCAGAGCGACCAGCGGCCCGGTCACACCGCCGAGGCCGGATTTTTTCTCCGCTACCGGGCGTGAAGTATCGCATCCGGACAGCTGACCGCCCGGATCTTTCGACAATAGAGTCATGAATCTTCCGATGTTACAGCGAACTGATCTTCGGGACGTGGGTCGGCGTCAGCATCAGATCGCTGAGGCACCACACGAGCGCGTCCACACGGTCCGGGCTGCGCCCGCCAGAAAGCCCGTCACGTCCAAAGTCGCAAAGCTGGTCTTCCAGTTCGGGCAGCGCACCGAGATGGGCAACGCGCCCCTGTGCATAGAGCGTCGCCACCGGCTCAGCCCGCACCCACTTTCCGCGCGTGGCACGCACAGCGCGCACCGGCACCGTCCGGTCCGTCTGCGCCATGACCGTGGTGACGAGCTCACCGCCCTGATTAACCTCCGCAACCACCGCATCCGCATCGTATGCGTGATAGGCGTCCATCGCAGCCTTGGCCCATTCAAGCGGGCGCACGCCCTTGCACGTGCGGTCATCAAGCACATAGGCACGATCATCCGGACCGAGCCCCGCAACCACGATGCCGCAAGCGTCGGCATTGGCACCACTGGTCACCGGTGGATCAACCGCGACGACAATGCGCTGCAGCGTGGGCGCCGCGCGGACCCGGTGGGCATCGAACCAGTCGCGCTGCCAGAGCGCATCCTCGCGGTCCTCGAGCAACGCGCCATCAAGCTCCTGGCGGCCAAGCCACGAGCCGTCGTAGCGGGCCCGGACCGTCTGGAGGAAAGCGTCAGATAGGTGCGCGGCATTATCATCCGTCCTTGCATGAGAAAGTACTGTCCCCGCATCCCCGAGCAGTGTCTTCAGAAGCGGCGTCGTCCGCGGCGTCGTGGTGACGACCACCTGCGGCGCCTGCCCAAGCCGCAGCGCAAACTGCAGCATGTCCCATGTCGCGTCGGCATGACGAAACTTGCAGAGCTCATCACACCATGCGGCGTCAAACTGAGGTCCCCGCAGGCTATCGGGTTCGTCCGCAGAGAATATTTGCGCGACCGCACCGTTCGGCCAGGTCAGCAAGCGCTTTGACGGTTCGAACTTCGGGCGCTCCACGTCCGTGTGGATCGCCAGCAGGCCGGACACCCCCTCGATCATCACACTGCGGACATCGCCGATTGTCTGGCCGATGAGAGCAATGCGACGTGCCGGGATGACACCGATCGGCGCTTCACCGAGTGCTTTGGCGCGTATCCATTCTGCGCCTGCCCGCGTTTTGCCGGCGCCGCGTCCGCCCATCAGCAGCCAGGTGCGCCAGCTTGCGGCGCTAGCGTCCAGCTCTGTCAGTGGCGGAAGTTGGTCGTCGCGTGCCCACGTCAGCCAATCGCGCCCGATGAAAGCAGCGACCTCAGGGTCAATCTCGTTCAGTAGGCGCTTCAGCACTCCAGGCGTTTCGAATGCGAGTAATGCGGCGCGCAATTTCCTCGCGCCAGCTCTCGGGATCGCACGGCGTTGCCGCGTCGGCTTTGGCTTTGTTGCGCTTGGCTTCGGCGGTGCGCCGGGCTTCCTGCTCGTCGTACTCAGACAATTTCTCCATACTCCGCATGATCACGTTCATCTGTCTCGCCTGGCGCTCCCGGTCGGTCGCGCTCATCGCTTCGTTTTCGGCATGACTGGCTTCGATTTCGGCCAGCTGCCGATCCATGGCTTCGTAAAGCCTCAAAATCATCGTGCGCCGCCACGCGACGCGACCTCGAAGGGTGCGAGGGACGTTGGTTGCCGCAGGTTTGAATGTCGCCTCGCTGCCACGTGTCGAAGTGGCTCCCTTGGCTGCGCTCGGCCTACGCGGAGTCCAATTTTCTTTCGCCGCACGGGCATAGAGTGCCGTTGTGGTGACGCCGAAGACGACGGAAACCTGCGCGACTGTCAGCGCCCGCCCCTCATAAGCCTCGCGAATGGCCCGCCAGTCTGCCGGTGCGCACGGTTTCGCTGACTTCAATGGTTGATCGTCCGCCTCACGTGTCGCCTCTGGTTCACGTGATGACGGGGCCCGTCCACGCTTTGTTTCCGCCATTGCACCCGCTCAGCCCGAGCAACGCATTGAACGCTCCCGAACTCCGCCCACAAAAAAACCGACCCGTAGGTCGGCTGAAGAACAGAGCTTGGATGCGCTTCATGCGCAACTGTTTGACGATGACATAACACTACCCAAACAGCGTGACGGTGTCAACGGAATACTGGTACTTATTTGATAATTCTTCGCAATACTTAGAAAAAAAACGTTGAACACCTTTCAGG
>JBCAXC010000367.1:0-3073 GCA_038534255.1 Pseudomonadota bacterium | reverse complement strand
CTGGCGACGCCGAAGACGCCATCGATCATGGTGCTGACGCGGCAGGGGCTTGCTCCGCTGCGTACTGCTGACACGCTGGCCGACAACGCCTGTGCGCGTGGGGCGTACGTGCTGCGAGAGGCGGACGGGGCGCGGGACGTGACACTGCTTGCCACGGGCTCGGAAGTGGAGCTCGCCGTGCAGGCAGCGGAGACGCTGGCCGGTGATGGCATCAAGGCCGCTGTTGTCAGCATGCCATGCTGGGAATTGTTCGCGGCGCAGGACGATGCGTACCGCTCGAACGTTTTGGGGACGGCGCCACGCGTCGCGGTCGAGGCGGCGGTGGTGTCCGGTTGGCACCAATGGCTCGGCGACGGCGGGAGATTTGTCGGTATGTCGAGCTTCGGTGCGTCAGCGCCCGCAGGCGATCTCTTCAAGCACTTTGGGATTACCGCGGAGGCAGTCGCGGCCGCAGCACGCGATGTGAGCGGGAAATAGAAACGACTTCGGTTGCAGTGGGAGCACGTGATGTACGACGTCGATCTGTCAGGCGTGAAAGACATGGGTGCGGTCGATGTTGCCGGTCAGGTCGTGCTGCTGCGTGCCGATCTCAACGTCCCGATGGATCAGGGGCGCGTGACCGATACAACCCGGCTCGATCGGTTCGCGCCGACGGCACGAACGCTCGCGGAACGCGGGGCCAAGGTTGTTGTGCTCAGTCATTTCGGACGGCCCAAGGGGCAGGTTGTGCCGGATCTTTCGCTTCGCGCCGTGGCCGGACCTCTCGCAACTGCGGTCGGCCGCGAGGTCGATTTCGTCGAAACGGACTGGGATGACGTAGCGCGCGTCAGCCACGAGATCGCAAGCATGGCTCCGGGAGATATTCTCCTTGCCGAGAACACGCGCTTTCATGTCGGTGAGGAGAACAATGATCCGGAACTTGCCAAGCGCATGGCCGGGCTCGGCACGCTTTATGTCAATGACGCGTTCTCCTGTTCGCATCGGGCGCACGCGTCGACGGAGGGTGTGACGCATCATCTGGCGTCGTATGCGGGGCTCTCGCTTGACGGAGAAATTTCTGCCCTGCGCGCTGCGCTCGAAAAGCCGGAGCGCCCCGTGGGTGCCGTCGTCGGGGGCGCGAAGGTCTCCACGAAGATTCCGGTTTTGACCAACATGATCGACCGTGTGGATGTCTTGATCATTGGTGGCGGGATGGCGAACACGTTTCTCCACGCGCAGGGTCACGACGTCGGTGCGTCGCTCTGTGAGCCGGATTTCGCCGAGACGGCGCGTGACATCATGAGCCGTGCGGAGGCGGCGGGCTGTCGTATCGTGCTGCCTGTCGATGCCGTTGTCGCCCGGCAATTCAAGGCTGGGGCAGCGCATGACGTGGTTCCGGTCTCGGAAATACCGGGTGATGCGATGATGCTGGATGTCGGGCCGGACAGCATCGCGGATCTGCGCAAGGTTGTCGGCGAGCTGAAGACGCTGCTCTGGAACGGGCCAATGGGTGCGTTCGAGATTGCGCCGTTCGATGCGGGCACGAATGCGCTGGCACAGGCGGCTGGCGAGCGGACGCGGGCCGGCGACCTGACGACGATTGCCGGAGGTGGTGATACGGTCGCAGCGCTCAATCAGGCAGGTGTCTCGTCGCAATTCAGCTATATCTCAACGGCGGGCGGTGCGTTTCTCGAATGGCTCGAGGGGCGGGAACTGCCCGGTATCGTTGCGCTTGCGACGTAGGCGTGCGCAACCACGGAGAGATCTTTTGGCGCTCTCGATCCTTGTCGGCCTTCGCGGACAGCGCCGCGTGCACCGGATGGCGTTTTGCGTTCTCGTGTTCGGTGCCGCGCTCTGCGGTTTGACGCCCGTGTCGGCGCAGGAGCTGCTGGCGCCGGGCGACCACCCTTGCCGACGTCCGGGCACGGAGAAAATTGCGACCTACGAGTTGGCTCCAGGTCGCACGCTTGCACGGTCCATACCGCAGTCACTGACTGGCGCGCCGGGCAACGCACTACGCGGTCGTGGGCTGATGGTTGCGCCCGAGCGAGGTAATTGCACGAGCTGTCATGCGGTTGCTGACATTCGCAAAAAGGCGCGACAGGCGGACTCGACGTCCGTTGAACGCTTCGGATTGCAGGGCACGCTTGGACCTGCGCTTGACGGTGTGGGAACAAAATTGACGGAAGGCGAGCTTCGGCTCTGGATCGTCAATCCGCAACTGGCTCAGCCTCAGGCCAACAGCATCATGCCGGCCTATCACGATATCTCTGGGCGCAAGCGGCCGTTTGCCGGTTGTGAGAAACGCGCACTGCTGACGGCGGGTGAGGTGGAGGATATTGTCGCCTACATGCAAACCCTCGCGGGCGACAACCAATGACGTGCAAGCCATATCGCGACATTGTGGAGTCGTTTTTCTCCCGCGTTTGTGTGCTGGCGCTCGCTTTGCTTTTGCTGAGTGGTGAGACGGCGGCGGTCGCACGCGATGGCGTGACGCGGCCGGTGACGCCGCGCAGTGCCGATCATCCGTTGACGGAAATCTGGTCCGGCACGCGCTACGCAAGCGAGACGGCGCAGGCGCTACAGGCGGCCCGCTCGGAGAACCCTGCGAACGGGGTTGTGGCCGACGGCATGTTGCTCTGGCGCCGGGTTGCCGGAGACCGGGAAAAATCCTGCGCGTCATGCCATGGAGACGCATCGTTCTCGATGCGGAGCGCGGGATCGCGTTATCCGCGCTTCTTCAAGCCTTGGAAGAAGCCGATGACGCTAGAAGGCCGGATCAATCGGTGCCGGAGCTCTTACATGCGTGCTGAGGCATGGCCACGCGGATCGAAATCACTGCTCGCAATGACGGCGTACGTTCGCCAGCAGTCGCGACGCCAACCGGTGCGTCCGCAGAACGCAGGTCGTGCGGTTGCTTCGTTTCAGCGTGGGCGACAAACTTTCAATCAGCGCATCGGCTTGCTGAACATGGCCTGCAGCTCCTGTCACGGGGCGTATGCTGGCAAGCGGCTTGGCGCCAGGCAGGAAATCCATTGCTCTGCCCCTGGCTGAGCGTCTGGGCGCCAAGCCGCTTGCCAGCATACGCCCCGTG
>JBCAXC010000366.1:0-3075 GCA_038534255.1 Pseudomonadota bacterium | reverse complement strand
CCGCTGCAGCGGATCATCCCTGCCGAGGATGGCTTTCTGCAGGGCTTGCGGGATCTTTGTGACAAACACGGCGTCCTGCTGATCTTCGATGAGATCGTGACCGGGTTTCGCCTTGCCTACGGCGGTGCTCAGGAGCGCTATGGCGTCACGCCGGACATCTGCACGCTGGGGAAGATTATTGGTGGCGGATTTCCGCTCGCGGCGCTTGGCGCGAGCGCAGACATCATGAAGCATTTCGATAAAGGTGCCGTTGGCGCCGGGCATTGGCTGATGCAGCTCGGGACGCTCTCGGGCAATCCGGTCGCCGCGGTTGCGGGACTGAAAACGATGGATGTGCTGCGGCGGGACGGGGCGTACGAGACGTTGCGCCGTACCGGTCGGGCGCTTCAGGATATGCAATCAGAAGCACTCACCAGCGCTGGGATCGCGCATCGTGTTTGCGGCGATGAAACGCTGTTCGACATCCTCTTCACCGATGCGCGCTGCCGGGACTATCGCTCTGCGAAGCACACGACGCCGAGCCAGAACGCGCACTACAATGCGGTACTTCGGCAGCACGGCGTCTTCAAGTCACCGGGGAAGTTATATCCGTCGCTCGCGCTCACTGAAGCGGATCTAACGTTGACGCGCGATGCCGTCAACGCGGCGGTGGCTGCGCTTGTCGAAGATCGGGACGAAACGGCGCGGCACTGAGTAAGGCGCACTTCTTCAATAAGGCGGGCCGTCACCCTGCGGAGAGAAATTGTTGCGCCTGATCGTACCGATGACGTCGGCGAGGCTCTGCTCAACGGTGCGGCCAGACGTGTCGACGGATGCCCCCGCACGGCGATAGAGCGCTTCGCGTGATTTCAGAATGTCCCGCAACTCGACCATCGCGTCGGGCTTGCCTGCCATCGGGCGTTCATCGCCCTGCCCGCGGACACGCAGCATGTGATCTTCCGGCGTGGCGTGGAGCCAGATGGTGTGGAAAAAGCGGAGGAGATAGTCGAACGCATCCGGTTTCGTGACGACGCCGCCGGCCACAGCGACAACGACGGCCTCTCGGCTCGCAGCAATGCGGCGGACGGCACGGCTTTCAAGGTGGCGATACCCTTCGGCGCCGTAGAGCGCCATGATCTCGTGCACCGGCATGCCGCCGCTTTTCTCGATCTCATGGTTGAGTTCCACAAACGGTACGCCGAGTTGCGTTGCAGCCCGGCGGCCGAGGGTCGACTTTCCGGCGCCGCGCAAGCCAATCAGGGCAATGCGTTGCGCGCGCAAGTCCTCAGGACGTTCGGGGTCGAGAATGTTGCGGACCTGATCGCGCTGTTTCCGCGTGGCGCCGCGGAGCAGCCGCGTCAGTGTGTGGATCTCGTCATCGTCCGCACCGCTGCTCCAGGGCGCCGCCTCGCCGATCAGTGTTTCGAGCTGGAGGTCGAGTGCGTTGGCGATGCGCATCAGCAGCGCGATCGAAATGTTGCCCTGCCCGCCTTCGAGTTGCGCCAGATAGCGTTGGGAGACGCCGGACATTTCCGAAAGAACGCGGCGCGAGAATCCGGCGTGGCTGCGGGCCGCACGCACGCGGGCGCCGACCGTCGCCAGCAAGGCCTCGATCTGCGCGTCTTCGTTGTCGAGCGTCGCGCGCAAGGCACGCAGCGCTGCGTCATGCGATTTGACTTCGACCATTCCTGACGTTCCTCAGTTACCGGCAGAGCACAACGTGATTGTTCCGCGCAGCACACGTCTCTTGATTTGCGCCACATTGCGAACTTGATCGATATCGGACAAGGCGACAAACACGCGCTGGGTCGGCGTTACGCCTTGCCGCGTCTGGCTTGCCGTTGGTTGTTTGACTTGTTGCGAGCGGCGCAGCAGAGAGTTGGCGCCCTGGCCGAGCGACATGCGGACGAGAAGCGGAGTGAGCACGTGAGCGAAGCGCTGTTGAGTGTGCGTGGTTTGACCAAGCGTTTCGGCGGCGTGACCGCGACGGATGATGTCTCGCTTGATGTGATGCCCGGCGAGGTGCACGCGATCATCGGGCCGAACGGCGCAGGCAAGACGACGCTGATCTCGCAACTCTCGGGGCTGCTGAAGCCCGATGCCGGACAAATCCTCTTTCGCGGTCGCGACATCACGCGTGAAGCGGCGCATCGACGCGCGCACGTCGGGATCGCCCGCTCGTTCCAAATTACATCAGTGTTCATGGGTCTGAGTGTGCTCGACAATGCAGCGATCGCGGTTCAGGCCCACACCGGACATTCCTTCAAGTTCTGGACCTCTGCGCGCCGTGACCCGGAACTGCGGGAGCCCGCGATGCAGAACCTCGCCTATCTCGGGCTCGAAACGCGCGCAGACGATCTCGCGTCCAGCCTTTCGCACGGAGAAAAGCGTCAACTTGAGTTGGCGATGGCGCTCGCGGGGGATCCTGCGCTCATGCTGCTCGACGAACCTATGGCAGGCATGGGCGCGGAAGAAACGACACGCATGATCGCGATCCTCAAAGGGCTCGAGGGCAAGGCGATGCTGCTCGTCGAGCACGACATGGACGCCGTCTTTGCGCTCGCTGACCGAATTACCGTCCTCGTCTATGGGCGCGTGATCGCAACGGGTGATCCCGAAGACATTCGCAACAATCCGGATGTCCGTGCGGCCTATCTCGGCGAGGCTGCATGATGCTGCGCGTCCGCGATCTCGAAACATTCTACGGCACGAGCCAGGCGCTGTTTGGGATGTCGCTCGACATCGAGGCCGGGCAGGTTGTCACGCTGCTCGGACGCAACGGGATGGGCAAAACAACCACAATCAATTCGATCATGGGGATTGTCACGGCGCGCTCCGGCGATATCGAGTTTGATGGTGTTGCCATCTTTGGCGCGCCATCGTTTCGCGTTGCCAAGCTCGGCCTCGGTCTTGTTCCCGAAGGGCGGCAGATCTTCCCGAACCTGACGGTGGAGGAAAATCTGATCGCGACGGCAGCCAATCGTCTTGTAGATAACACGCCATGGTCACTTGCGCGCATCTACGAGATGTTTCCCGCCCTTGAGATGCGACGCAGTTCGATGGGCAATCTGCTGTCCGGCGGTGAGCAACAAATGC